>JAYTZB010000052.1:0-10338 GCA_043742085.1 Polyangiaceae bacterium | reverse complement strand
CTGGAGGCGAAGCGCGGTCAGCGGCGTCCGCAGCTCGTGCGAGGAGACGGCGATGAACTCGTCTCTCGCGGCGAGGGAGTGCTGGAGCTCGTCGACCTGACCGCGCGCCCTCCACACCTCGGCGCGCACCCGAGCCATCTCGAGCTGGCTTCGAACGCGCGCCAGGAGCTCGCGTGCGGAAAACGGCTTCACGAGATAGTCGTCGGCCCCGCTGTCGAGTCCTTCGACGGTCGCTTCGTCCCCGGCGCGCGCGCTCAGGAGGATGATCGGCACGGAGCGGGTTCGCTCGTCGGCGCGGAGCGCGCGTACGAGCGCGAAGCCGTCCATGACGGGCATCATCACGTCGCTCAGGATGAGATCGGGAGGATCGAGGCGCGCCCGTTCGAGGGCTTCGCGTCCGTTGGACGCGGTCTCCACGGTCCACGACGCGCGATCGAGCAGGTCGGCCGCATAGGCGCGGAGGTCGGCGTTGTCGTCGACGAGGAGGATCCGAGCGGTCCTCCGCTCGGCGCGAGCCACCTCCCCGTTGGAGCTCGCCGCGGGCTCGCCGGCGGCCGCCGGCGCCAGGTCGGCGGTCGATGCCGACGACCACCGCATCGCCTCTTCCACGAATGCTGCGGCTCCGGTTGCGGACGAGCGGGCCCTCGGTGTCCGCGTGACACGCTCGGCCGGCAGATGCTCGGAGCCCCGCGGGATGCGCACGGTGAACGTGCTCCCGAACCCGAGCTTGCTCTTCGCCGAGACGATGCCGCCGTGCAGCTCGACGAGCTCGCGGGTGAGCGCGAGGCCGATGCCGGTGCCCTCGTGGCTTCTGCCCTGCGCCTCACGCACGCGGTAGAAGCGCTCGAAGATCCGCGCGAGCTCGTCGTCGTCGATACCGACCCCGGTGTCCTCGACGCTGAGAACGGCGGTGCCGCCGTCACGCTCGAGTACGACCGAGATGCGCCCGCGGTGCGTGTATTTCAGCGCGTTCGACAGGAGATTGAGGACAATCTTCTCCCACATGCCCGGATCGACGTAGACCGCGTCCGGCAGCGGTTTGCAGTCGACGACGAGCTGGATGCCGGCGGCGTCCGCGGCAGACTGGAAGTGGCTGGTGAGGCTCGTCGTGAAGAGGGAGAGATCCGTCGGCACGAACGTAGCCTGCGCGCGGCCCGCTTCGACCCGCGCGAAGTCGAGCAGCGTGTTGACCATCTTGTAGAGGCGCAGGGCATTGCGCCGAACGAGCTCTAGGCTCGTTCCTCCGAGGGAGCGGTCGGGTTGCGCGAGCGCGTCCTCGACCGGCCCGAGGATGAGCGTGAGCGGCGTGCGCAGCTCGTGGCTCACGTTGCTGAAGAAGTCGGTCTTCGCCCGGTCGAGCTCGGCGAGCTTCTCGGCTCGCTGCGTCTCCTGCTCGTAAGCGCGGGCGCTCGTGATGCTCGCCGATAGCTGTCGCGCGAGGAGCTGCAGGAACCTGCGGTAGTCGTCGTCGAGCGAGAGACGCGGACTGAGCCCCGCGACGAGGACGCCGCTCGGGCCGGTGGCGCCACCCATCGGCACGTGGAGCGCGAATGCCTTGGTCGCGGGCTCGGGCCACGGACCACCCGGCAGCGCGCCGAGGCGGGCTGAGGCGACCTCGACCAGCACGTCCTCTCCGGATCGGGCGACGCGCTCGAGCGGCCACGGGCAGGAGTCGTCGAGCGTCGGCGATTCCGGCGCCGCGACGGATGCGCGCGCGACCCCCGTGCAGCTCGCCAGGCGCGCCGTGCCTCCCTCGACCACGTAAAAGAGCGCAAACGGGACGTCCGAGCCCGCCTTCGCGAGGACGTCGTCCAAGGAACCGAGCAGGGCCTCGACGCTTCGGTCGAACGCGGTGCGTAGCGAGAGCTCGCGCAGCGTCGCAAGGCGTCGATCGCCGATGACCTGCCGGGTCGTCTCGTTCGCGATCGCGAAGAGGCCCGCGATCTCTCCGTCTTCACCGATGGTCGGGTTGTAGGACCACGTGAAGTAGGACTCTTCCTTCAGGCCGCCAGGGCGGCGCGCGAACATGACGAGGCCGTTCTGCACGTAGAGCGGCTCGCCCGTCTCCAACGTCCTCGCGACGAGCGGCCCGAGCACGTCCCATGCTTCCGCGAGCGCGACGGGCGCACACGCGCCGAGCGTGGTCGGGTGCTTCTCCCCGTGAATCGGGCGGAAGGCATCGTTGTAGAGCATGACGAGGTCGCGACCCCAGAACAGCGTGATGGGATACGGCGACCGCAGCATCGTGCTCACCGACGTGCGGAGCGACTGCGGCCATTCCGTCATCGCGCCGAGCGGAGTGGTCGACCAATCGAAGGCGCGCGTGAGCTCGCCGAGCTCCCCTCCGCCGCGAGCGAAGCTATCGCTCTTGGATGCGGGGGCGGCGCGCGCCGCGAGCGCACCGAGGCGCGCGCCGGTGCGCACGCTCGACTCGACCGGCAGCGAGACCCAGAACGTGCTCCCTTTGCCCGGCTGGCTGGTCACGCCAATCTGGCCGCCGTGCGCGACCGCGATCCCCCTCGCGATCGACAGGCCGAGCCCATGACCGTCACGATTCTGTTCGCCCGCGTGCCAGTAGCGATCGAAGACGTGCGCTTGCGCTTCGGGTGCGATGCCCGGGCCGGTGTCCTCCACCACGAAGCGCACGGACCTCGCGTCAGCCCCGTGCTCGGCCTTCAGCCGCACGACGCCGCCCGAAGACGTGAACTTGATCGCATTCGACACCAGGTTGTTGAGCACCTGGAGGAGCCGCCCCTTGTCGCCGAGGAACGACGGGAGCTCGGGCGCTATGGCGGTCTCGAGCGTGAGGCCCTTGTCGCGGGCCTTCGTGTCGAACGTCTCACGGCTCTCGTCGACCAGCTCGTCAGCGCTCAGGGGGCGGAGCTCGAAGGAGAGCGTTCCCGCTTCGATACTCGCGAGGTCGAGCAGGTCGGCGAGCATCCGACTCATACGGTCCGCCGCGCGCCGGATCACGTCGACGGGCTTGCGCATGCGCGCGCTGGCCTCGCTCGAGCCCAGCGCCTTCACGAGGACGTCCGCCGCGGTGCTGATGGCGCCGAGCGGCGTGCGCAGATCGTGGCTCACGATCGCGAGCGTCTGCTCGCGAGAGCGGGTCGCGCGCTCCGCCTCTTCGAGGAGACGGCTCGCTTCGTCGGCGCGGGCCTGCTCGAGGCGCAGGACTTCACGACGGAGACGTGAGACATCGAGGAGCGCAGCGACACGCGCGCACAGCTCCTTGGCGGAGAACGGCTTGACGAGATATTCGTCGGCACCGCTCTCGAGGCCCTCGATGGTCGCCTCTTCTCCGGCACGTGCGGACAGGAGCATGATCGGAATCGTGCTCGTGCGCTCGTCTCCACGGAGCGCACGCACGAGCCCGAGACCGTCGAGCCCCGGCATCATCACGTCCGACAGAATGACGTCAGGGGCGTGGGTCTGCGCTGCGAGGAGCCCGCGCGCACCGTCGCTGGCGGTCTCCACCGCCCAGTGCGGCGACAGCAGGCGAGCGAGGTAGCCTCGCATGTCGCTGTTGTCGTCGACGACGAGGATACGCGCGGGTCCGGCCGCAGGTGCTGCCGGAGGACCGACTTCCTTCGCCGGGGCGGGGTCGTTCCACTGCTCTACCTCCGCGAGGAACGCGTGCGGGCCGATGCCCGTGGGGGAGAGCGTGCGCGCGGCCGCGCGGACCGCGTCTTTCGGGAGGTGAGCGGAGCCGGTCGGGAGGCTGATCCGGAACGTCGCGCCCGCGCCGAGCTCGCTCGTCACATCCACGCGACCGCCGTGGAGCTTCACGAGCTCGTGGACGAGCGCGAGACCTATCCCGGTGCCCTCGAAGCTGCGCCCTCGCGCGCCCTGAACGCGGTAGAAGCGGTCGAAGATCCGCGGCATCTCGTCTTGCGGTATGCCGGTGCCCGTGTCCGCGACGGAGAGCTCGACATGGTCTCCGCGCCATTCGAGCGCGACGCGCACCTCTCCCTGGAACGTGAACTTGAACGCGTTGGAGAGCAGGTTCGAGACGATCTTCTCCCACATCGCCGGGTCCACGAAGATGGTCTCGGGGAGGGGAGGGCAATCGATGATCAGCGCGAGCCCGGCTGACGCCATCGCCGACTCGAAGCTGCTCGCGAGGTCGACGGTGAACGCGGCGAGGTCGGTCGGTACGAACGCGATCTGCGCGCGCCCGGACTCGACGCGCGAGAAGTCGAGGAGCGTGTTGACGAGCTTCTGCAGGCGGAGCCCGTTGCGACGTATGAGCTCCTGCCGCTCACGCTGTTCGGGCGAAAGCGGGTGCTCCGTGTCGGCGAGAGCGTCTTCGACCGGACCCAGCATGAGGGTGAGCGGTGTGCGCAGCTCGTGGCTGACGTTGCTGAAGAAGGCGGTCTTCGCGCGATCGATCTCCTCGAGCGCCTCCGCGCGCCGCTTCTCTTCGGCGTACGACCGCGCGTTGCCGACCGCGGCGGCGATCTGGTCGGCAACCAGGTGAAGGAACGCGCCGTGATCCACGTCGGGTGCGCGTCGCGGGCTCGTCCCGGCGACGAGGAAGCCGTACGGCTCGGTCGTCCCCGGCCGCGCGATCGCGAGCACGGTGGCCGCCTCGGGCGCCTCGGGCCACGGCCCGCCGGGGAGATCTCCGAAGCGCGCGCGCAGATCACGGACGACCTGGTCCCCCTGCGTGGTCGCTCGAAGCGGCCACTTCGCCTGCCATTCCTCGTCGTCGAAGCGCGCGGCGCCGGCAGGGTCTTTGGCCCACCCCGACGCCGCGACGAGCTCGGGGCTCTCGCCCGCCGGTCGCGACCGATAGAGGAGGGCGAACGGGACGTCGAAGGGATTTCCCTCGAGGGCGCGCGCGGCGCCTTTCCACGCGTCGTCCTCGGGTTGAGCCACGCCCCCGCTCGCCGCGAGGTCCCGCAGCGTACGGATACGGCGCTCCCCGAGCACGCGCCCCGTGGTCTCGGAGACCGTGACGTTCACGCCGCCGACCTCTCCGCTCTCGTCGCGGATCGGGCTGTAGGAGAACGTGAAGTAGCACTCCTCGAGATACCCGTGGCGGTCGAGCGGGAGCATCCAGTCTTCGGAGCCGACGGCGGTCCCCTGCCGTACCCCCTCGAACATCGGGCCGATGATGTGCCAGCTCTCCGCGAACGTCTCGCGCGCGCCCCGGCCCATCGCCGCGGGGTGCTTCGTCGAGCCGAGGATGGGCCGGTAGCCATCGTTGTAGAGCTGCACGAAGTCGGGCCCCCACGCGATGTACATCGGGAAGCGCGACTCGAGGAGAATGCTCACCGACGTGCGGAGAGACTGCGGCCAGTCTGCGGCCGGACCGAGCGGCGTCTTCGCCCAGTCGGTCGCCCGCATGAGAGCCCCCATCTCCCCGCCGCCGTGGAGGACGGCGAGCGCGTTGCGGGGAGGAGTCTCGATGGACGGAGATGGATCACCCACTGCTCTGAATCTCCGGGCTTTGGAAGGGCTCGTTAAGGTCGGCGAAGGCACACTTCGCCCCGCCCGCCCATGCCCGCGGCTAGCGCAGTCCGAGCCGCGAAAGCGGCGATGATGGCGACCGCGCCGACGAGCCAGATGAACCTGTTGGTGACGTTGCTCTCGAGAAGGGTTGAGTGTTCGACGGCGCGGAGACAGACGCGAGCAACGTCGCCGACGGCGCGAGCTGTGCGTGTGCGTGGCTCATGCCAACGCTCAGCTGCTCGACGAGATGCGAAGCGGGAGCACGCTTTCGGCTCAATCCGGCCCGCTTCGGCCGCCCCACTCGGCGAGCAAGCGCAGGCTCACGGCAGCGCTGCCACGCTGGGGCATATTGACGTAGATACACTCATCGCTCATGCCGCGCGGGGTCGCCAAGTCCGAGCTACCGACCAAGGCGTGCGCGTCTTGCGGGCGCGACTTCACGTGGCGCAAGAAGTGGGAGCGCGATTGGCCGAACGTCAGGTTCTGCTCGGACCGATGCCGCGCCGATCGCGTGGGGCGCCGACGGCTGGCCGAAGCTCGGCAACGGCTCGGCCGTGACGACGCCGCTCCTCTATCCGTGAGCGCGCCGTGACGGACGCACGCGCGCCAGCAGCGGCGCGCTAGATGGTGACGCGCACCACTTCTTCGACGGTGGTGAGGCCTTCCTTGACCTTCATGAGCCCGATGCGTCGCAACGTGGCGATGCCACGCTTCTTGAGGAGGAGCCGGTACTCGCGCGGGCTCGCCTTGTTCTTGATGAGCTCGCGCATGTCGTCGTCGACCATGACCACTTCGAAGATGCCCGTGCGCCCCTTGTAGCCGGTGCGCAGGCACGCCTGGCAGCCCTTGGGCTTCACCACCTTCGTGCCCTTCTCCAGCACCACCTCGTCGCCTTCGACGAGATCGGCGTCGAGCGGCACGAGCTCCTGGCAGTTCTTGCACACGAGGCGCACGAGCCGCTGCGCGAGGATCCCGGTGAGCGCGTTGGCGACGATCCATGGCTCGACGCCGAGGTCGACGAGACGAACCGCGCTCTCCACCGCGTCCGAGGTGTGGAGCGTCGACAGCACGAGGTGACCCGTGAGCGAGGCCTGCAGCGCGATGCCGGCCGTCTCGGTGTCGCGGATCTCGCCGACCATGATCACGTCGGGATCCTGGCGGAGGATCGCGCGGAGGCCCGTCGCGAACGTGAACCCCGCCTTCACGTTGGTCTGACCCTGGGTGATCTGCGGGAGCTCGACCTCGATGGGATCCTCGAGCGTCATGACGTTGGTGCGCCGCGTATCGATGAGGCGCATGAACGAGTAGAGCGTCGAGGTCTTACCCGCGCCGGTCGGGCCGCTCGTGACGAGGAAGCCCTGCGGCCGATCGACGAGCTCGCGCACGATGGCCTGCGTGACCGCATCGAGGCCGATCTTCTCGAAGGGAATGAGCGCCTGCCCGGACAGGATGCGCATCACGATCTTCTCGCCGAGCGAAGCGGGGAACGACGACGCGCGGAGGTGCACGGTGTTGCCCTCGGGTGTCAGCGTGAGCTGGCCGTCCTGAGGAACGCGGCGCTCCGCGATGTCCATGCGTGCGAGCACCTTGATTCGCGACACCACCTCCGATGAGACGTCGAGCGGCACGCTCTGCTCTTCGATCATCTCGCCGTCGACGCGGAAGCGCACGTTCATGCGGTCGCGCTTCGGCTCGAGGTGGATGTCGCTGGCGTGGGCGCGAACGGCGCGGCGTACGATTTCGTCGAGGACGATGACGGCGCCCTGCTCGAGATGCTCGGTCATGGGAAGACGAGGCTAACCGAAGAGCGCGACGAACGCGCGGTGGACGAGGAGCGCGGGGTCGTCGCCTTTTGCGAGCTCGCGCGGCCGGAATCCCGACCGCAGCGAATCGACGGCAATGGTGGCCCCGGCGGCGTCGACCGTGAACCGGGCCCGCCACTCCTTCACCGCGAGGAGCAGCTCGCCGTCATCGGTCTTCTTGATGCGCCGGTACGGATGGGGCTGCGGCCCCAGCGCCAGAGCGTCGGCGATGCGCGTGCGAAGGTCGACGGCGAGCCCTTGCGTCGCGAGCCATGCGAGCTGCGCGTCGGCGCGTTCGGTGAAGGTCACGCGCCACGACGGGCGCGGATCGGCCGCGCCGCTCGCGCCGTTGGCGCCGACCCAGCCTGACGCGGCATCCGGAAACGCGTCGGCGTACGGGATGTACGGCTTGAGGTCGATGACGGGCGTGCCGTCGATGAGATCGAGATCACGGACGTGCAGGACGAGGCCTTCGACGCGCTCGAGGCGCACCGCGCTCATGCCGATGGGGTTCGGTCGATGCGGGGACCTCGTCGCGAAGACGCCGCGCTTCTTGTCGCTCCGTGGTGGAAGCACCTTGGTGCGCGGCCCGCCCTTCGCCTCGTGGAACCAGAAGAGGACCCAGATGCGGTCGAACCCGTCGAGGTCGTCGAGCGCGTGCTCGTGCTCGGCGAGCATCTCGATGCGTCCTTCCACGCCCTCTGCGCCCTCGGCGACCGCCTGGCGCGGAGCCTCCGCCTTCTCGAGAAAGGGCGAGCGGACGAAGCCGATCGGTCGCACCACGAGGTCCATCACGGCGCAGGTCTTAGCATCGAGCGATCCATTCTGGGTGAGCCCGCGCTCCAAACCGGTGCAGCGACGGTGCAGCCTGGAAAATCGACGGCCCGGACGTGAAAGTTTCCGGCGCGGTCGTACCGTGAAGGGGTGAGCTCCTCGCCGACTCCGCCGCCGTCGTCCTCGGGCCCGCGTCTGGTCCAGCATCCGCATCGCAACCTGGGAACGATGATGATCTCGGACCCCGCGATGGCGCGCGCGTGGCAGGAACAAGCGAAGAAGAAGGCGCTCTCGCCGCGCGATGCGTACGCGATGGCGGTCGCGGCCGATCGCCTGCGCGGACCGCAGAGCGAGGTCGGCTATCGGCTCTACTGGATGAGCGACATGGTCCTCGGTAGCCAGGAGATCTACGCGCGCCCCAGCGGCTATGCAGTGGTCGGGCGTCACGGCTCGTGCGACGTGGTGCTCGATCAAGACGAACGCGTCGTGTCGCTCCGTCACGTCATCGTGCGCGCGGCGGCGCTCGACGACGGCTTCCCCGTGATCAGCGTGCTCGACCTCCAGACGACGACGGGCTTCGAGCTCTCGGACGGCTCGAGGCAGCGTTCGGTCGCGGCGACGGGGCCGATCGTGCTCCGGATCGGCACGTGCTCGCTGGTGGCGCTGCCGAGCAGCGGGCGTTTCCCGAGCGAGCTGCCGGTGCCCGTCGTCGAGGCGGGAGATCTCGCTCCGCATCGCATCGCGGCGGTTCGCATCGCTCCCGGCGACGCGCTTGCTCCGGCGGCCGCGGGGAGCGCTCCGCGTAGCGAGAGGACGCCGGCCTCGCGCATCACGTTGCTCCCGCATTCGGTGGTGCTCTCGGAGCGTCCGTCGGCGGGACCGCTCGTGCGGCCTCTCGACTACGTTCTGACCGGCGAGGGCTACGAGGTGATCCTCGAGTCACGCACGTCGCCGGCGGTTCGGCTGAGCGCAGGAGTGCGTCTCTCGATGGCGGACCTCGAGCACGGCGTGCTCATCGGACGCGCGGAGAAATGCGTCGACGAGGGGCTGCGCGCGATTCTCGGCACCACCATCTCGCGCGTCCACGTGCTCCTCATCCGGGAGAAGGGCGCGTGTCATCTCTACGACTGCGCCTCGCTGGTCGGCACCTACGCGCGCGGCCAGCGCGTGCGATGCGTCCCGCTCGACGACGCCGGCACGAGCGTCCAGCTCGCGTCGAGCGCGGGCGTC
Source organism: Polyangiaceae bacterium (assembly GCA_043742085.1). Lineage (GTDB taxonomy): Bacteria > Myxococcota_A > Polyangia > Polyangiales > Polyangiaceae > Labilithrix. The sequence continues at coordinate 1,072 of JAYTZB010000052.1, read as the reverse complement.
ACGCTGCACTGGCGCGCGCGGTAGCGACGCCAGGGTTGGACGGCACTTTCGGCAGCGATAGTGAGGCGAGTGAGGTGCGCTCGGAGAGGCGCTGATAGGCTTCAGACGTGTCTCCCATCGATACGCTCATCGACTGGCTCATCGACGGTGCTCCGGGTCGCACGGCGCCCGAGACGCTCATCGAGCGCGTCGGCGCTGCTCTCCACGCCGGCGGCATTCCGCTGGACCGACTCGTCGCCTTCATCGGCGCGCTCCACCCGACCATCGGCGGCCGCAGGTATCGCTGGTCGCCACGGCGTCCTGTCGCGACGATCGATTACATCCCGCACGGCTCGCTCGAGGAGGGCGGGTTCCTGAACAGCCCCGTCGACGCCGTCGTCGAGTCGAAGAAGGAGCTCCGCGCGCGCATCGGCAGAGGGCCCGCGGACCGACCCTATCCGGTCCTCGCGAAGCTCGCGAGCGATGGCTTCGTCGACTACTTCATCCTTCCGCTCGTCTTCACGAACGGCGAGACGCACGGCGTCAGCTTTGCGACGCGCGCGGTCGATGGCTTCTCCGAAGAGCACCTCGCCGACCTCCGCAGGCTCCTCCGTCCGCTCACACGCCTCGTCGAGATCGACGTCCTCCGCGTGCGCAGCACGACGCTGCTCAACACCTACGTCGGACACAACTCCGGTGAGCGCATCCTCGCCGGCCGCATCCAGAAGGGCGACGTCGAGACGCTACGCGCCGTCATCTGGTTCTCCGATCTACGCGGCTTCACCGAGATGTCGTCGCGCGTCTCCCCGCGTGAGGTCATCGCGACGCTGAATCGCGTCTTCGAGTGCCAGGTGCCAGCCATCGAGAAGCACGGCGGAGAGGTCCTGAAGTTCATCGGCGACGGTCTGCTCGCGATCTTCCCGCTCGTCGCTGGCGCGGAGACGGGCCCGGTCGCCGATCATGCCCTCGACGCCGCCGAGGCGGCGCTCGCTGCGATGGATGCGCTCGCACCGCTCCGCATCGGGATCGCTCTCCATGTCGGCGAGCTCGCCTACGGCAACATCGGAGGCTCGAATCGCCTGGATTTCACGGC
>JAYTZB010000051.1:0-7159 GCA_043742085.1 Polyangiaceae bacterium | reverse complement strand
GGCGCGGTCCTCGGAGATCCCGGGGCCGACCGGAGCATCGCCGACGTGCTCTACGCGAGCTCGGACTACGCGCGCCCGGCCGTGTCCGGCGGCACGCTGGAGTGGATCGCCAATCCGGACGGTCGCACGACGCTCTACCGGGCACGCGCCGACGGATCGTCCGCGGCGCTCGCCGTGAAGGGCCTCGAGGATCTTCGTCTCTATGCGCCCTCGCCCACCTCGGCGGGCTTCACCGTCCTCGCGGCGTCGCGCATCGGCCGCGCCGAGTCAGCGCCGCGCCTCCGCGCCGTCGCGCGCTGAAGAGGCCCGGACCGCCGCAAAACAGGCCGAATCGCCCGTCCAAGCGCTTGCGCCGAGGCGGGCGCCGGACCAGAGTGCGCGCCGATGTTGCTTCGTTCTTGGCGTAATGCGCTGGTCTCTTCTTCTCTCGTGGCCTCGGTCCTCGTCGTGGGTTGCAGCTCCAAGGAGACGGTCACCCCCGCCGGCACCACGCCCGAGGCCGGTGCTCCGGTGAACACCGCCGCGCCGGGCACCACGCTCTTCGCGCCGGTGATCACCAAGGTCGTCATCGAGATCGACTACGCGCCCGGCGCCGAGCCGTACGTCGATCCGGTGAAGGACTTCGGCGATCCGTGGAACCTGTTCAACGCCAATGCGCTCGCCATCTTCGGCACGCGCGCCGTCAGCTTCCCGCGAACGCTCGCCAAGATGGAGAAGCTCGCCGACGTCACCGCGAAGACCTTCACCACGGCGGACATCCTCGCCATCGCCGCGGCGCATCGGACCGATCAGCAGCTCAGCAACGCCGATTCGTTCTACGTCGTGTTCCTTCCCGGCACCTTCGTCGACGACGCCGGCACCGAGCAGAAGACCACCCTCGGCCTCACGCTCGCCGACAGCGGCGTCATCGCGCTCTTCAAGCCGGCGATCGCGAAGCCGGTCGTGAACCCCACGCCGTCGCCGGTGTTCATCGAGCAGCTCGCGCTCATCCACTTCCTCGGCCATGCGGTCGGCTTCGTCGACAACGGCGTGGCGGTCGGCGACAACAACAAGGCGCACATCGACACCGCCAACGGGCATCACTGCACCAACAAGAAGTGCGCGATGAGCGTCGAGCTCGAGGGCGCCGCCGGTGCTGCCGCTTACACGCCCCTCGTTCGCAGCTTCGAGTCGGTGCTCATCGGCCAGGAGTGCCTGAGCGACGCGCGCATCCTCGAAGACAAGCTCCGCATGACCCCGTGATCCCGGACGTGGCCGCGACTGTGGCGAATCGGCTCACGAAAGGTGCTCGAAAATAGCCAAAATGCGGCGGAATGACCGCGCGTTGCAATGCGTCGGAAGAGGCTCGATCTTGCCTCCGCTTGCCCTATAACCAAGGACCCCATGGCCGCCAAGAAGTCACGCGTCGCAATCCTTCGCACGAAGCCGGAAACCGTCCGCGAGGACTACCACCGGCTGATGAACCTCGCGAACTACCAGGACTACATCGACAAGACCGCGGACACCGGTCTCAAGGTGAACATCTCCTGGCACTTCTTCTACCCGGGCTCGTCGACGGTCCCGTGGCAGCTCGACGGCGTCATCCGCGCGATGGAGACGGACGGCTACAAGAAGGAGCTCATCCACGCGTGCCACAACCGCACCGTCGTCATCGATGCGCACCTCGGCGAGCGTGAGAACAAGCAGATCGACGTCGTCAACGCGTACGGCATCCGCAACGTCCACCTCTACGAGGGCGAGGACTGGATCGACATCGGCGACGCGGTCGGCGATCTTCGCAAGAAGTTCCTCTGCCTCAACGAGGTCTTCCCGAAGGGCTTCTCGATCCCGAAGCGCTTCCTCGGCGAGAACATCATCCACCTGCCGACGATCAAGACGCACATCTTCACCACCACCACCGGCGCCATGAAGAACGCGTTCGGCGGTCTGTTGAACGAGCACCGTCACTGGACCCATCCGGTCATCCACGAGACGCTCGTCGACCTCCTCATGATCCAGAAGAAGATCCACAAGGGCGTCTTCGCGGTCATGGACGGAACCTTCGCCGGCGACGGCCCCGGCCCGCGCTGCATGATCCCCCACGTGAAGAACGTGATCCTCGCGTCGGACGATCAGGTCGCCATCGACTCGGTCGCGGCGAAGCTGATGGGCATGGACCCCATGGCCGACTGCAAGTTCGTGCGCCTCGCGCACGAGCAGGGCCTCGGCGTCGGCGACCCGCGCGACATCGAGCTGGTCGGCGACGTGGATGCCGGCAACGAGAACTGGCACTTCGACGGTCCGTTCAAGGAAATGACCTTCGCCTCCAAGAACCAGCACCGCATCTACTGGGGCCCGCTGAAGAAGCCGCTCGAGTGGTCGCTCAAGACCTGGCTCGCGCCGTGGTCGTACGTGGCGTCGGTCGCGTACCACGACATGTTCTGGTACCCGCGCTTCGCGAAGGAGAAGATGGCGCCCGTCCTCGAGAGCGACTGGGGCCGGCTCTTCGCCAACTGGGGCAAGGTCCCGAGCAACGACCGCGGCTTCCCGGACGTCGGCCAGCCCAACGCGGAGCTGATCCAGATCGGCGCGAAGCACTTCGCCGAGGGCATGCGCCTCATCGGCATGGCGGTCGCCGAATCCCCCGAGATGAACGCCCGCAAGCGCCGCAAGCAGGCCGCCGAGAACAAGTCGACGTACTACTGACGAACCGTCGGGAGGGTCGGGCGCGCCGGCGCCGGGCCCGACCGTCCGTTTGCGGCCCGCCGACGATTCGGACCCGAATCGAGGCGGGCCGTCGTCATTTCAGGGAGTTGGCGACGGTTCGGACCCGAATCGTCAGCAACGGTTCGGACCCGAATCGTCAGCGGCGGCGCGCGATGGCGATCAGCGTGGCGCCGCGGCGCGTGGCCGTGCCGAGCGCGGTCGCCGCGACGGCCGCGGGGCCGAGCGCCGTGCCGAGCGCGTAGCTCAGCGCGAGCTGTGCCGTGCCCGTCGTGCGCGGCTTTCCGGTGAGCGACTGGAAGAGCACGTTCGGCTGGGGCATGACCGCGTTGAGCGCGCTCTGGAGCCACCCGAACAGATCGAGCTCGAGCTCCTGGTGATGCCAGCGCTCGACCGCGAAGCCGCTCGTGTCGAGGAGCTTGTCGAGCGCGCCCTTCGTGAAGTGGAAGAGATGACGAGGCACGTCGAGGTGGAACCACTTCTCGCCGAACAGCTTCGCCTGGAGACCCGCCGCATCGGGGACGGCGACGATGAACGCGCCCTTCGGTGCGAGCTGCGCGCGCGCCGCCTCCACGATCGCCTTCGGATCACGGAAGTGCTCGAGCGTGTGCCACATCGTGATGGCGTCGAACGGCGCGGCGTCGCGCGTGTGCTCGAGCGAGTCGCGGACGTCGAGACCGATCTTCTTCGACAGCTCGGCGGCGCCGCCCATCTCGGTGCCGGTGACCGACCAGCCCTCGCGGCTCGCCGAGGCGAGGAAGCTCCCGTCACCGCAGCCGATGTCGAGGATGCGGCCAGCGCGCTGCGTCGCGCCCTGCAGGATGCGCACGCGGCGCGCCGTGCAGTACCGCGCCGTGAAGCTGTGACGACCGCCGTAATACGCGGGGCCGTAGTAGCCGCTCAGATCCTGCGGCTCGGGCGAGGTGCGCCCCAGACCGCACGCGGCGCACTTCACGATGTCGAAGTGCTCGGTCGACTGCGGATCGCGCACGTGAACGAGGCCCGTGTCCAGGCGCGTCGCGCCGCATGCGTTGCACTGCTCGGACACGGCTGCTCCTCTACTCCTACGTGGGTCCTACTTGCGCGGCGGAGGGATCGAGCCGCCGGAGCCGAACGTCTTCTTCTTCCACGGCGGCCGCTTCAACGCGGCGCCGACGGTGCGCGCGGCGTAGGCGAAGAGCCCCGGCACGTTGACCGACGAGCTCTGGCTCTCGTAGCGCACCGGCACCGGCACCTCGGCGACACGGAAGCCGTACATCACGCAGTCCATGAGGATGTCGCTCGCGAAGGCATGCGTGTCCGGATACGACTCGAGCGGCAGCGTCTCGAGGACGATGCGCCCGTAGGCGCGCATGCCGCTGTGCCATTCACCGAACGTCACGCCGAACCACATGTTCTCGAACATGGTGAGCGCGCGATTGCCGAAGTAGCGATACATCGGCATGCCGCCGGCGAGCGACTCGGCGCGGCTGCGGATGCGGTTGGCCTGGATGACGTCGAAGTGCCCGCGCTTCACGTAGTCGACGAGCATGTCCGCGAGCGAAGGCTCGTACTGGTAGTCGGGATGCACCTCGACGACGACGTCCGCGCCCTGGCGCAGGGCCTCGCGGTACAGGCGCTTCAGGTTGCCGCCGTAGCCGAAGTTCTCGGAGTGCGTCATCACCTCGATGCCGAGGCTCTTCGCGACCGCGACGGTGTCGTCCTCGCTGCGGTTGTTGCCGAGCAGGATGTGCTCGCGCAGCGCGACCGGCAACGCCTCGTACGTCTGTACGAGTGTCTTCGCAACGTTGTATGCCGGCATGGCGACGACGACCTTCATGGGCGACGTGCGACGTATTCAGAAAGCGGCACGAGCGCAAGCGCAAACGCTTTGACGGCGCTGGCGGGCGCCGCCGCCGCGGTCGTGGCATAGTCCGCGCGTTGCGGCTTCCGGACGACCATCGCTGGCTCCTCGCGGGCGGCTCGCTGCTCGGCCTCGCCGTCGCGATCAACCATGGCCGATGGGCGGACCTCGCCTTCGCAGCGCTCGTTCCAGGGGTCCTGATCGTCGCGTGGCGGTTCTACGTCGCCGTCCGCGATCGGGGCGTCCCGCGCGCGAAAGAGCTTCGCGCCGCGCCGTATCTGGTCCTCGCGCTCCTCGCCGTGCTGCCCATCATCGCGCTGTGCGACGGAACCATCATCCCGAAGCCCGCCGTGACGCACTGGGTGGTCGGTCGCGTCGCGCAGGTGGGATTCCTCGTGCTGCTCGCGAGCTATCTACCCTTCATCAACGGGCGCCGACCGGAGCCCGAGCGTCTCAAGACCGCGCGCTTCGCCGGCTTCGCGCTGCTCGTGGTCGTCGCAGGGCTCGAGGTGATCCGCGTCTCACCGGTCCCGGACATCGACGTGTGGACGGTGCAGAAGGCGGGCGCGGAGGCGTTGCTCGAGGGCAAGAACCCGTACGCGGTGGTGGCGGTTCCCGACACCGATCCCGAGACCGACTTCACGGTGCCGTACTGCTATCCGCCGTTCCCGATCTACATGGGTACGCTCGCGCTGGCCGCGCGCGGCGACGTCCGGCATCCGCTGCTCGCCGCGCTGCTCGCCGCGGGCGTCGCGATGCGGTTCATCGCGCGCCGCCGGAAGCGCCAGCCGCTGCCGTCGCTGCTCGAGGATTCGCCGGCGCTCTTCTTCTGGCTCGCTCCGCCGCTCTTCATGGTGCTCGATCGTTCGTGGATCGATCCCTTCCAGATCGCGCTCATCACGCTGGGCGTGGCGGCGTTCGTGGCCGATCGGAAGACCCTCGCCGCGGTGGTGCTCGGCGTGGCCATCTCGTCGAAGCAGTCCATGTTCTTCGTCTATCCGCTCGCCGCGATCATCCTCGCGTTCGATCTCCGTCGCTGGGTGATCATGGGTATCGCAGCGCTCGTGCCGGTGCTGCCGTTCCTCGCGTGGGACTTCCGGCGGCTCAAGTACGCGAACTTCGACTTCATGAACGGGCTCGGCGCGCGGCACGACGGTCTCTGCTTCAGCACGTGGGTCTACAACACGTTCCACGCCACGTTTCCCCCGCAGATCACGTTTCTGGCGTCGGCGGGCGTTGTCGCGGCAGCGTGTCTGCGGAGGCCGCTCGAAGCCGAGCAGCGCGTGCGATACGCGCCGCTGGGGTTCGCGCGCGCGCTCGTCGCGACGTACCTCGTGTTCTTCTTCTTCAACCGCTGGGCGTTCGCGAACTACTACTTCCTCGTGATCGGCTTCGCATCGCTCGCGGCCGCTACCGCGGTGCAGACGCTGGGCGACGCAGAAGCCTGAGCAGCATCGCGAAGAACGCGCCGAGGACGGCGAGGCGGACCACCATGGTGATGACGCCGAGCAGCCGCTGGTCGTAGACGTAGTCGTAGAAGCCGCGCAGGTAGATCTGGCTGAGGAGAACGACGACGCCCAGGAGCGCCGCGACCTTCGGCCAGACCCGCGCAGGGAGCGCGACGACGAGCGGCAGCGCCCACGTGAGGTACTGCGGCGAGAACACCTTGCCGCCGAGCCAGAGCGCAGTCGTCGCTGCGAGCGCGGCGAGCACGATGTGCGAAGCGCGAGCGTCGTCGTCCTCATCGGTGATGGGCCGACGGCTCGCGTAGGCGACGTAACCGATCACCGCGAGCGTCAGCGGCAGCGCCGCCTTCGCGAACAGATCGGCGATCGATCCGTGAAAATTGAACGATCCGTAATCGAGGAGCGCGGCCTCGGGCATCCCGGCGATCGCCTTCGCGGTGCCGTACACGACGCCGAGCGTGGACTCGACATGGAGGCCGCGCGCCGCGTGATAGGCGAGGACGGCGGGCAGTGACTCGCGTCCCATGACGATCATCGGCCCGAGGCCGAGCGCGAGGCCGGCGGTCGCTCCGAGCGCGACGGCGCCCAAGCGCTTGCCGCCGCGAACGCCGCTCGCGATCACGAGCACGGGCAAGACGAGGATGGGAACGAACTTCGTCGCCCCGAGGAGGCCGCCCCAGAAGCCGAGCGACGCATCGTCGCGACGGATCGCGGCGCGCACCATCAAGACGAGGAGCAGCGCGACGATGGCATCGAGGCGCTGGATGGCGATGGCGCCGTGCGCGAGCAAGAGGAGACCGAGCGCGAAGATGCGCCGCGCTTCGTCATCGCGCGTGCGTGCCCCGATGCGCGCAGCGACGAGCCCGGCAGCGATGAGCAGCGCCCCCATGAGCGCGCCGAACGCGTACGCATACGTCTCGAAGGTGCTCGTGACCACGCGTGGCGCGATCACGAACGGCAGGTTGGGCGGTGGATACTCGAGCGCCACCTCGGCGTAGGGCATGTGAAAGCGTCCGTCCTCGGGATGTCCGAGCGGCGGAAGCGGGGAGTCTCCACGTGTCTTCGTGATGTCGACGTCGTAGTGGCGCCCGAGCGTCGCCGACGCGGTCGCGTAGTACAGCGCCTCGTCGGGCGCGCGCCGGTAGAG
>JAYTZB010000050.1:0-1514 GCA_043742085.1 Polyangiaceae bacterium | reverse complement strand
GAGGCCCTTCACGCGCATCACGAGCTCGCGAACGCTGAAGGGCTTGACCACGTAGTCGTCGGCGCCGACCTCGAAGCCGAGCACGCGGTCGTATTCGTCACCGCGCGCGGTGAGCATGAGGATGGCGGCGTCGGCGACCGACTCGTCGGCGCGCAGGCGACGGCACACCTCCATGCCCGAGACGTCGGGCAGCATCAGATCGAGGACCACCACCGAAGGACGGAGTCGCGCTGCCGCGACGAGCGCATCGGCGCCATTCTCGACCGACTCGACCTTGAAGCCGGCATCACTGAGGTTGAAGGTGACGAGCCTGCGGATGTCCTCTTCGTCGTCGACGACGAGCACCACGTCGCCGCTTGGAGGGCCCGCCGAGTGGCTCACCGAGGGCGGAACGGGCGGCGCATTCGACATCGCAAGCTGATTCTAACGCCGGAACCATGCGATGAATGTGCCGAATGCGGCACCCGTGCATTGACGCACGCAGCAGCGGGATTATGTAAGGCCCAGCTCTCGATCCCCGTTTGGCGCTGTTCACGGAGGAATCCCTGCATGAAGTCTTTCTCTCTCTCGCTCGCTCTGGTCGCTGTCCTCTCGGCACTCTCCGGCGCATGCGGCAGTGATCCGAAGCCGCCCCCCGTCACCACGCCGCCGCCCGTCGCCACAACGCCGCCACCGCCAACCACCACGAGCGCACCCGGCAAGAGCGAGAAGATGGCCGTCAACGTCGACGACGACATCATCAAGGCTTGCAACCTCAAGTTCGAGAACATCGAGGACGCGCCCAAGTTCGACTACGACCAGGAGACGCTCACGCCCGGCGAAAAGTCCGTGCTCGAGGCGATCGCCAAGTGCCTCACCGTCGGGCCGCTCAAGGGCCGTGCCGTCGACCTCGTCGGTCGCGCCGATCCGCGCGGCGAGACCGAATACAACATGACGCTCGGCGCCAAGCGCGCACGCTCGGTCCACTCGTTCCTCGGCGGCCTCGGCGTCCAGGGCGAGAAGCTGCACGACACGTCGCGCGGCGAGCTCGACGCCAAGGGCACCGACGAAGAAGGCTGGCGCAAGGATCGCCGCGTCGACGTCCGGCTCACGAAGTAAGCGCGGATCGATCTCGGCATGGTCGACGACGCCGTCCTGAAGGAACAGCTCGCGCACACCCTCGAGGGCACGAACCTCGAGGGCCTCGGCGAGCGCTATGAAGGCAAGGTCCGCGACAACTACAGTCGTGGGGACAAGCGCTTCATCGTGGTGACCGATCGCATCAGCGCGTTCGATCGGATCCTCGGCACCATTCCCTTCAAGGGCCAGGTGCTCAATCGCCTCGCCGCGTGGTGGTTCGAGAAGACCAAGGACGTCGCGAAGAGCCACTACGTGAGCGTGCCCGATCCCAACGTGCTCGAGTGCGTCGAGTGCAAGCCGCTCCCCGTGGAGCTCGTCGTCCGCGCGTACATCACCGGCTCGACGTCGACGAGCATGTGGACGCACTACGAAGAGGGCGCGCGGACGTTCTGCGG
>JAYTZB010000049.1:0-12231 GCA_043742085.1 Polyangiaceae bacterium | reverse complement strand
CGGCCTTCGTTGCCCTTTACCGAAGCGACCCTACGTCGACGAGTGGATGTTGATCCTCTCGAGCCTGGTCGGCCGGCGCGCCCGCGTGACGGTGGCCATCCCCGAGAACGGCGTCGGCGAGATCACGCTGAGGGCGGGCGCCGAGCAGACCGCGCAGCTCGCGGCGAGCTCGAACGGCGCGCCGATCGCGCGCGGAAGGGAGGTGGTCATCGGCTCCGTTCGCGGAGCGCAGTTCTTCGTCGAGGTGGTCGGGGTCGTCGAACCGAAAGGAGTCTATCGATGAGTGGGACAGGAATGATGTGGTCGAGTGGCGCGATGCTCGCGGCGGCGTTGATCGCGTCGGGGGCGCTGGCGATCCTCCTCGCGGTCTTCGCGCGCAACTACGTGAAGGTGCCGCCGTCGATGGTGGCGGTGTTCTACGGGCGGAAGCATCGCATCGTCGACGACGAGGGCAAGTCGGTGACGGTCGGCTTCCGCGTCGTGCGCGGCGGCGCAGCGCTCCGCCTCCCCATCTTCGAGAAGGTCGCGTACCTCTCGCTCAACACGCTCTCGATTCCGCTCAAGATCCATCGCGCGTACACGCGTGAGGGCGTGCCGGTGAACGTCGACGCGGTCGCCAACGTCAAGATCGCGAGCGACGACGTCTCGCTGCGGGCCGCAGCCGAGCGCTTCCTCGGCATGGAGTCGGACCAGATCCGCGGCGTCATCTTCCAGACGCTCGAGGGCCACCTGCGCGCCATCCTAGGGACGCTCACCGTCGAGGAGATCAACACCGACCGCCAGGCCTTCGCGCAGAAGATGACCGGCGAGGCGGCCGTGGATCTGCGGCGCATGGGCGTCAGCATCGACATCCTCACCATCCAGCAGATCTCCGACGAGCAGGGCTACCTCGAGGCGCTAGGCAAGAAGCGCACGGCCGAGGTGAAGCGCGACGCGGTCATCGGCGAGGCTGCCGCGCAGCGCGATGCCACCATTCAATCCGCGCTCGCCGATCAGGAAGGCAAGACGCGGCGCTACGAGGCCGACGTCGCGATCGCCCAGGCGCTGCGCGACAAAGAGAGCCGCCAGGCGGAGTTCAGCGCCGCCGTGCAGGCGAAGCAGGCGGAGACGCAGCAGGCCGGCCCGCTCGCCACCGCGACCGCCAAGCAGCAGGTCATCGAGCAGGAGGTGCGCATCGAGCAGATCAGGAAGCAGCAGGAGGTCCTCGTGCAGGAGCAGGAGGCGATCCGCCGCGAGAAGGAGCTGCTCGCCACGGTGGTCAAGCCCGCCGAGGCCGAGCGTCAGGCCACCATCATTCGCGCGGAAGGCGAGCAGCAAGCGCTCATCATCCGGGCCGGCGCCGTGCAGAAGCAGCTCGAGGCCGAGGGCGCGGGCGAAGCCTCGAAGATTCAGCTCATCGGACGCGCCGAGGCCGACAAGCTCCGCGCGATCGGCGAGGCCGAGGCCAGCGTCGCGAAGCAGAAGCTCCTCGCGGAGGCCGAGGGCCTGCAGAAGAAGGCGGAGGCGTGGAAGCAATTCAACGACGCCGCGATGATGAACATGGTGGTCGAGAAGCTCCCCGAGCTCGCGCAGGCCTTCGCCACGCAGCTCTCGGGCATCGACAAGATCAACATCATCGACATGGGGGGCGGCGGCGCCGGCGGCGGCATGGGCAAGGTGATGGCGACGGTCGGCGGGGGGATGACCGCGATGTTCGGCATGCTCAAGGATCAGTTCGGCATCGACGTCGCCCACCTGATGCAGCCGAAGAGCGGCGGTGCGACGGGCGGCGCGCCGGGGCCCGTCGCGGACGCGGTCGTGGCGAACGAGGTCGTGGCCGCCTTCGAGGAGAGCGAAGCACCGAGGAACCACGTGCGCGCGGCGCCGCTTGCCCAGAACGGCGCCTCACACACCTGACCTGCCTCGGACCGTCGACGATTCGGGTCTTGCCGGTTCGCGAGCCCGCGATCGATTCGGGTCGACGGACGCGCTCTTCCCGGGCGAGCCGCGCCTACGACGATTGCGATCTGCGACGAACTTTGCCGGGGAGCGAGCCTCGTGCATCCTCCGCCGGTGCTGCGGCTCACGACGTTCGCGCTCGCGATGGCGGCGCTCTCTTCTCTCTCGGCCGTGTCCGCATGCGGAGGTGCGCCGATGGCGGCGTCGCCGGCGCGCGTGCACATCACGGCGGCGCCGTTGCGGGTCGATGCCGACGGGCCAACGTCGCCCGAGCCGTATCCGGGTCACTGGTACTTCGAGCGGCTCTCGCGCGATGGCAAGCACGCTCTGCTCCGCCGCCTCGACGGTGAAGCGCGCTCGACGCTGCAGACGCGTGTCGTCGACGTCGACAGCGGCAAGGTGCTCGCCGACGATACGTTCCCCGAGCTCGGCAAGCTGCCTCTCGCCACCATCGGGCGTCGTCCGAACGAGGTGGCGGAGCTCATGGGCCGCCTTGCCGCTCCTGCGCTCGCGGATGATCTCGTTCGCAACGCAAGCATGGCCGCGGAGTTCCCGTTCGGCGCGTGCGGGCGGCTCTCCGCTGCGTCGCAGACCGGGACCATCGCGTTCAACGCCGGCGACTGGCTCTACCTCGCCGATGATCACGGCCACGTGCAGAAGCGCCTGACCAAGGAGGCCGCGTACGACCCGCGCTTCACGCCCGACGGCAAGAACGTGCTGTTCCGCCGCGCTACCGGGACCATCGACAAGGTTCGTGCGAAGTACGAGCTGTTCGTCATGCCGACGGATTTTGCAACGGCGCCGCGCGTCCTCGCGGGAACGGCGGGCGCGCGCGATCGGTTCGGCCTCGACGACGAGCGGGGCGTCGCGGTGGTGGTTGCGTCACAGGAGCCCCAGATCAAGACGTGTGTGCTGTCGGTGGGGCTCAAGGCGCCGTTCGCGGTGAAGAAGCTGGCGTGCCTCGATGGCGGCGAGCAGCTCGTGGACTCCACGCTGTCGCCGTCGGCGCGATGGGCGGCGATGACCACGCAGAAGAGCGACCGTGACGCGCCGTCCGGCTTCGCGTGGCGACTGCGGGTGGTGTCGTTGCTCACGGGGAAGGTGGCGCTCGACGAGGCCGCGGAGCCGGGCCTCATCGTGCGAGCCGTCAGCGATGGAGGCCTCCTCGTCCAGAGCGGCGCGCGCGGCGTGGTGGTCGATGATCTGGAGGAGAAGACGCGTCGCACGCTCGAGCACGCGCCGGAGCTGGGTCACCGCGGATTCTTCCGCGGCGCAACGGAGCTCGTGGTGGTCCGCGGCGGCGGCGTGGCGGTGGTCGACCTCGCCAAGGAGTGACGCGCGGGCGTCGAGATGCGACTGGCTTTCGTCATGAGCTTGTCGTAACCCGGCCTGCTAGACTGAACTACGTCGCGGGGTTCCCCGATCATCCGCATCGCGGGTTCGAGACCGTGACGTACATGACCGAAGGCGCGATGGAGCACAGGGGACAGCGTCGGCAATCGCGGACGCCTCGTCTCCGGCAGCTCGCAGTGGATGACCGCGGGCCACGGCATCGTCCACTCCGAGATGCCGAAGCAGGAGCGCGGCCTCATGTGGGGCTTCCAGCTCGGGGTGAACCTGCCGCGCGCGCGCAAGATGATCTAGCCGCGCTACCAGGACATCGCGCCTGGGCTGATCCCGGAGACGAGCGTCGACGGCGCTCGCACGCGCGTCGTCGCCGGCAGCGCGTTCGGCATCACCGGGCCCGTGTCAGGCATCGACGTCGAGCCGCTCTTTCTCGACGTCGCGGTCACGCGCGGCGCGCGCTTCACCACGCGGCTCCCGGCCGGACACAACGCGTTCGTGTTCGTGACCGACGGTGCGGTGCGCCTCGGTCCGTCGAAGCGCGAGGTCCGCCGCGGTCAGCTCGCGGTCCTCGGACGCGAAGGCGAGCGGCTCACCGCGACGTGCGACGCGCAGTCGGGACGCATGCTGGTCCTCGCGGGACGTCCGTTGAACGAGCCCGTCGCGCGACGCGGCCCGTTCGTGATGAGCACGGAGGACGAGCTGCGCGAGGATGGCTGCGACGTCGCGAGCGCATCATCACGAGCGCCGCGAGCGCGCAGCCCAGGCCGAGCGCCCAGGCGCCGTTGCGACCGCCGCCACCACCGCCGTCGGCGTTACCGCCGGCGACGCGACAACCGCAAGCGCCTCCAGCGGCGGCGAGCGAGGTGTCGGCCTTGCCGCGAACGAGCGGGAGGCTGACCTTGCCGATGTTGCCCTCCTCGTCGCGGACCTCGACGTCGACGGCGCTCGTCGCGTCGGCCTCGAACGCGCTGCCGCTCGCGAGCGGCGACCACTCCGTCCACGCGCTGTCGGCCACGCGGCGGCGAACGACGAGCGCGCTGTCGGACGAGACGTAGTCATGCGCCTTCACGACGACGCGATTGCCGTCGCGCGTCGCTTCCATGCGCGGCGCGAGCGTGTCGATGACGAACGGCAGCTCGACGGGCGTGCCGTCCTCTGACGCCATGTCGTTCACCACGCGGGACGAGACGTGCAGCACGTGCTTGCCCTGGAGGATCATCGTGTCCTGATCGACGACGAGATCCTGCGAGGTGCTCCACGCCGCGTGCGTGCCGTCGTCGATCCACCAGGACTGCTCGGTGGCGTGCGTGGCGATGCCCTCGGCGTGAACGCGTAGCGTGGGGAAGCTCGCGCGATCGGCGGTGAGGCCCATCGCTTCGGCGTGGATGACCTTCTCGACGATGACGGCGCGCGTGTCCGCCTCTTCGTGCGCCGCGCCGGCCACCTTGCTCAGGTTGGCGAACACGGCGAGGAAATCGTCGGTGCCGCTCGAGATCTTGCGGATGCCGCCGGGCGGAATGTCGAGCGACAGACCGAAGCTGGCGAGCGCGGTCGACAGATCGATGGGCTTGAAGCCGCCGCCGAGGAACTGCCCGACGATGCCGCCGAGGAGACCGGTGACGCCGCCCGAGACCATGGCCGGATCATCGAGGAGGAGATCGGCGTTGGTGACGACGCCGTTCGCGAGACCGATGTTGCCGAGCACGGGGAGCAGACCGCCCTTGGGGTTGGTCTTCGGATCCTTGCCGGTCTGGATGTTCACCGGAATGGTGATGTCCGCCGTGTACGTGAAGAAGCGCACGAAGCGGTCGAGCGAGAACACGTAGAAGTCGACGGCGAACTTCGGCAGCGTGATGGTGAGGAGCGGGTCGGTCTTCAGATCCGTCCCATTTCCCAGCTTGATGGTGGGCGGACCGCCGGGACGCGTGGTCACCGCCGCGGCCCCCGCGTTCTCCTCGAACGTGAGGAACTTGATCGAGGGCGCGAGGATGCTGAGGTATCCCGTGCTGAGCTGCGCGACCTGCTCGGTCGAGACGCCGAGGCAGAGCACGCCGCTGTTGAAGGCGCTCGCCGCGGCATGATCGAGGTAGCGACCTGCGAGCGCGAAGCCGAGGTGCGGGCCGACGGTGCCGGCGGGCCACGGCGTGATCACGTCACCGAGCAGCTCCTTGGGGACCGGGATGTCCTGCGGCGGCGGGTTCGGGACGACGGTCACGCACTTCGCGGTCGGATGGGGCTGCGCGCCGCCGAGCATCTTCAACGAGATGCCGTTGGTGTTGTTGTCCTCGGCGGGCACCGGCGGCTTGCGCGGCGTCCACGCCGGGATGGTGGAGACGCCCGGTGCCGGGTTCATGTCGCCTGCGGATGCGAGCACGAAGTCGAGGCCGCCCTGGGTCCCGGGCGAGAAGCTCGCGAGCGCCTTCGAGAGATCCATCCGTCCGTCGAGACCGAGGAGCGACGGGACGCACATCTTCGTCCCGGTGAAGTTGCACTGCTTCGCCATCATCAGGTCCATGTTGTCCGGCTCGGACCCGGTGGGACACGCGGGCGTGACGGTGGGCGTGGGCTTCGTGCAGAAGCCGCTGGCGAGCGCGGTCTTGACCTGGGCCTTGACGCCGTCGATGAGCGTCTGGAAGGCGAAGTCCTTGACGGTGTTGAACGCACCCTGGCAGAAGCCGGCGCCGCCGCAGGTGTCGTCGCAGACGTCAACGTCGTTCTTCGAGAGCCCGATGTCGATGACGGCGTTGTCGACGTCGACCTTGGTGTAGCCGTCGCGCGGCGCGCGCGTCTCGGTGATGAGCGGGAGCTCGATGTTGACGGGCACGTCCTTGTACGGGAGCGTCGACGAGCCGCGCTGCGAGCAGAGGGTGGCGTTCGCGCCCTTCTCACCGGCCATCACGAACGCCTTCGCGGTGAAGCCGAAGCTTATCTCCACCGGCAGGTCGCGGATGCGCACCGGAAGGAGGCCGTCGATCTTCACGCGGTTGGGCGTGATGGCGTTCACGCGCAGCTTGGACTGCCCGAGGCCGATCTCCGCGTTGCACTGCGAGGGGGTGGGGGCGGCGACCGAGCAGATCTTCGGATTCGTGCCCGACGTGGGGATCGCGAAGGTCAGGACGCCCCCGGTGGCGCCCGCGCCGAGCGCCTTCTCCGCGAGGAGGCCGATGTTCTCCTGGAGGAAATCGATGCCGGGTCGGGTCACGCGCACCGAGGCGGCGTTCGGAATGGTGCTCGCCTTCGGGAAGCCGCCCGGCAGCGGGGTGGTGCCGCATGTCGAGCAGCCCGAGCAGCCGCCGCCGCTGCATGATGCAACGATCAGGAAGAGCGCCACGAGGAGGGCGCTCCGGATTGCGCCGCCACCGATGGAGAGGGCGCCCTTGCGGTCGCGCGTCGCCCATTCTGTGCCGAAAAACATGGCCCCGTCCTCCACGCGCTATCCCGATCAGCGCAAGAGGTTTGTATCACTTGAACGGCCCAGGCGCGCGTCTCTAGGCGTCTCCGAAGAGGGCGGTGCGGTAGGCTGGCCCCGTGAGCCGAAGGCCGTATTTACCGCTGTTCTTCGCGTTCGCGCTGCTGGCAGGGGCGCCGGCGGCGCGCGCGCAAGGCCCGATCGAGGACGCCGCGGCCGAGGCGCCCTCGGCTCGCGTGCCGGCGGGCCCCACCCCGACGAGCCCGCCCAGCCCGACGGCGACGACCACGGCGACTACCGAACGGCCGGTCCGCGGCCCCGCCGTTCGCGAGCGAAGCGGGCGCCGATCGCGCGGAGCCTCCACCGCG
Organism: Polyangiaceae bacterium; assembly: GCA_043742085.1. Classification (GTDB taxonomy): domain Bacteria; phylum Myxococcota_A; class Polyangia; order Polyangiales; family Polyangiaceae; genus Labilithrix. The sequence continues at coordinate 5,169 of JAYTZB010000049.1, read as the reverse complement.
TCCGGCGTGCTCATGCTGGTGATGCTGATCGGGTTCATGGGCTACTACGTCGTGAAGAAGCTGCGTCGCTGACCGCCGTCACACATCTCGAGGAGCCGACCATGTCCGTGAAGCCGGTCCCCGCCGGGTACCACACCGTCACCGCGCAGCTCGCCATCGACGGTGCAGACAAGGCCATCGATTTCTACAGGAAGGCGTTCGGCGCCGAGGTGCTCGATCGAGCCGTCGACCCGAGCGGCAGCAAGGTCTGGCACGCGTCGCTGCGCATCGGCGACTCCATCATCATGGTCAACGACGTGTTCCCCGAGATGGGCGGCTCGCAGAGCCAGTCCTCGATGTGGCTCTACGTGACCGACTGCGACGCGTCGTTCAAGCGCGCGGTCGACGCCGGCGGCAAGGCGACGATGCCGCCGTCGGACATGTTCTGGGGCGATCGCATGGGCCAGATCGTCGATGCGTTCGGCCAGAAGTGGACGATCGCCACGCACGTCAAGGACCTGACTCCCGAGGAGATGAAGGCCGCCGAGCAAGCCTTCGTCGCCTCGATGAAGAAGTAGAGGCGGAGCCCGCGCAGGCGAAGAGGGAGCGCTCGAGCTCGGAACCGTTGTCGACCTTGCATCATCGGAACGACGTGGCGCTTCCTCTCTCGGCCCTCGATCTCGTTCCTCTCTGTGCGGGTGGCACGAGCGCGGGCTCGCTGCGCGCGTCGGGCGAGCTCGCGCGAACGCTCGATCGGTCGGGCTTCACACGGCTGTGGTACGCCGAGCACCACAACATGCCCGGGATCGCCTCCACGGCGCCCGAGATCATGCTCGCGCACATCGCGCCGATGACCACGCGCATCCGTCTCGGCGCGGGCGGCGTGATGTTGCCCAATCATGCGCCGCTCAAGGTGGGGGAGGCGTACCGTCTGCTCGAGGCGCTGCATCCGGGACGTATCGATCTCGGGATCGGTCGTGCACCGGGTACGGATCAGCTGACCGCGCTCGCGCTCCGGCGCTCGAAGAAGGCCCTCATCGCCGATGATTTCCTGGAGCAGCTCGGGGAGCTCCTGGCCTTCGATGACGGGGAATTCCCGGCCGATCATCCGTTCAGGGCGATCCGCTGCATGCCCGACGACGTGCGGCTGCCGCCGGTCTGGCTCCTCGGCTCGAGCGACTACAGCGCGAAGCTCGCGGGCAAGCTCGGCATCGGGTTCGCGTTCGCCGGACACTTCAGCCCGGAGCCGCCGGATGAGCCGATGCGCGCGTACCGCGAGGGCTTCGCGGCCGGCGGCCCCCTCGCGGCGCCGCATGCCATCCTCGCGCTCTCGGTGTTCTGCGCCGACACCGAGGAGGCCGCGCGTCGCATGGCCTCGTCGATGCTCCTCTCCTTCGTGCAGCTCCGGACCGGGCGGCCGGGTCGCATGCCGAGCCCCGACGTGGCGCTCGCGCACGAGTACACGCGCGACGAGCTCGCGACCGTGGAGTTCTACAAGCGCCTCGTGATCGTCGGAACCCCCGAGCAGTGCCGCGCGCAGATCGAGGAGGTCGCCACGCGTACCAAGGCCGACGAGGTGATGGTCGCGACGCACGCGTTCGATCCCGGGGCGCGCATCCGGTCGTACGAGCTGCTCGGCACCGCGTTCGGTCTCGGCGAAACGCGCTAGCATGACGGCGTGAACCGCGAGGTCTTCATCGCGATGGATCTGCTCGAGGGCGAGGATCTCCGCGCGGTCCTCGAGCGGGATGCCTCCTCGCTCACCCGCATGGCCGAGGTGACGTGCGCGGCCCCGGCTCGGCGATGAGCCCACCCGACGGGATCTCGGCTACGATCCCGCGAATGGGTTCCTCGTCGTTCCGTCGCCGACGCCGTCCATGACGACACGCAACGTGAAGGGGATCCTGTTCTCCGACTACGTGAGGATGATCCGGAGCCACAAGAGCGTCGACTGGTCGGCGCGTCTCCCGCGCGAGGATCTCTTCTATCTGCGCAGCAAGGTCGAGCCCGACGAGTGGTACCCGATGGAGACCTTCGAGCGCTTCGGCAACGTGATCCTCCAGGAGGTCGCGTCCGGTGACGTCGAGGCGGTGCGGATGTGGGGCCGCATGTCCGTCGACCAGCTCGCCTTCGCCACGCCCTCGCTCATCGCCGAGGGCGATCCGGTCGACACGATGATGCGCTTCCGCGTCCAGCGCGCGACCTACTTCGACTTCGAGGCGCTCGAGATCCCGACGCTCACCGTCGACCACGCGCACATCGTCATCCACTACTTCATGGGCCCGGTCGCGGAGGAAGCCGCATCGTTCCAGACCATGGGCTTCTTCGAGCGCCTCCTCGATCGCGCGGGCGCGAAGGCCATCTCCGCGCGCTTCCTCGAGCGCTCGTGGGCGGGTGACGCACGTACGCTCCTCTCACTCGCGTGGTCGACCGAGTGACTCACGGGGTTGCGATCGACCGGCGACGGGGACGTCGCTCGCTCCGAACGCGGCCATCGCTCGAGCCCTACGGATATCCGGTGACGGGCACCGCGGCGTAGGCCTTCGCCGTGCCGCCGTTGCCGAGCTGACCGAGCGTGTTCGCCCCCCAGCACAGGACCGCGCCCGACTCGGTGGTCGCGCACGAGTGATCGCCCCCGGTCGACACGGCGAGCGCACGCGACAGCCCCACCACCGCCGTCGGTCGCGGGATCGACGCGTCGTCGGGGACGGATCCCGAGCCCACCTGGCCGTTGCCCGCGTTGCCCCAGCAACGCACCTCACCGGTGCGCCGCGCGGCGCAGCCGTGCTCGTAGCCGACCCAGAGATCGACGGCGTCGGACACGGTGTTCACGGCAGGAGAGGGGTTCGGCGCGTCGTTGGGGCTGCCGGTGCCGAGCTGTCCGAGGTTGTTCGCGCCCCAGCAGGTCACCTGTCCGGAGGTGGCGCGCGCGCACGTGAAGCGCGACGCAGCGACCACCTGCACGATGCCGTTCAGCGACGAGATCGGCGAGGGGAGCAGGCTCTCTGCGGTCGAGCCGTTGCCGAGCTGGCCATCGGTGTTCTTGCCCCAGCACGTGACGGCGCCCGCGACCACGGCGCACGCATGGTACTCGGCGGTGGCGATGGCGGTGGCACCGGTGACCTGCTGCACGGGCGCGGCGGTCGGGCGATCGACCTTGGTCCCGTCACCGAGCTGTCCCGCGTAGTTCGCGCCCCAGCACTGCACGGTGCCGCCCTGGATGAGCGCGCACGTGAAGCTCGTGCCCGCGGCGATGGCGATGGCCTTGGTGACGCCTTTCACGGCGACCGGCGACGACGACCGCATCACGGTTCCGTCACCGAGCTGCCCGAACGAGTTGATGCCCCAGCAGACGACGGCGCCGCCGCGACGGATCGCGCACGAATGAGAGAGCCCGGATGCGAGCGCGATGGCATCGGTGAGGCCGTTCACGTCCTGCGGGACGGTCGCGGGGTCGCGCGTCCCGCCGAACGGGATCCCGTCGCCGAGCTGTCCTGCTCCGTTGTCGCCCCAGCACTGCACCTTGCCCGACTTCTGCCGCGCACACGTGTGCAGGTAGCCCGCGGCGAGCTGGACGCTCGGCTCGATCGGCGCCGACCCATCGAGGTCGACCTGGGCGTCGTCGGCGACGGACGCCTCCTCGTCGACGCTCTGCGATGCCGCGTCCTTGGTGCGGAGGAGCGTGACGTCCTCGACGCCCACGATCGCGCTGCACGCGAGCGCCGCGGCGACGGCTCCCGTCAGCGCGGCCAGCGGGAACACCGCCGCCAGCGCTCGGGAGCGACGCGTTCGCGATGACCGGCCCACCTCTACGTCGTAGCACCTCGACGTAGCGCCGACCTCCGATGGCGCGCATCCGGCTGTTCTTCGGGTTGCTCTCGACCTCGGCGAGCCCGAGCAGCTTCATCACGGGCGGCACGTCGTTGGCGAAACGCCCGCGAAGGCCTCTTTTTCAGGCCGTAGAAGCCACCGACGGGGTTCCTCGGCGAGCGTGCCCAGGCCTCGACCGTGCCGGCAGCGGCGGGCTTCTGCTCGTCCGCGTTGCCGAGCAGCATCCAGTCGCCGTGCTTCACGAGCATGGCATGGACATCGTCGAGGCAGCGCAGGGGAGGCTACGTGAAACCTTCGGCCCTCGGGGTTGTCTCCACCACGCCCATGCGCTTCTTCGCGGCCCTCGCTCTCGCGGTCCTCTCGGTGTCGGCCGCCTGCGTTCCGCGGCATCGTGCGGCGGTCCCCGGCGCGCGACTTTCCGTCGGAGCGGAATCGTTCGCCGACGACGGACCTTTCCGGATCGCCTTCGCAGGACCCAAGGGCGAGACGGCGTCTCCTCGCGAGGTCACGATTGCCTTCAGCCGCGCGATGCGTCCGCTAGCGATGATCGGCGACGAGCCCGAGCCCGCGACCGCGACCGGAGCCCCGCCCGCCTCCGTGGTGCGCGTGCACGACGGAAGCGTCGTCGAAGGATCTTGGCGCTGGTTCAGCGAGCGCACGGCGGTGTTCTGGCCGAACGGCGGCTTTTCCGCAGCCACCGCGTACCGCGTGACCATCGCCGAGGGAACGCGAGCGCTCGACGGCTCGACCCTGCGTGATGCGCCATCGTTCTCGTTCACGTCGGCGCGCCCCTCGTTGCGCGCGGCGTCGTACGCGTTCGACGAGGCCACCGAGAAGCACGTCGTCACCATCGACTTCGAGCAGCCGGTCCGCCCGAGCGAGGTGAGCCGCGTGGTTCGCATCGAAGGACGCGGCGCGAAGGGCGTCACCACCGCCGCCTTCCGGGTGCGAGAAGCGAAGCCCGAGACACGCTTCGAGCTCGACGTCGATCGCAGCATCGCTGCTCTCGAGGACGTGGCGGTCGTCGCGGGCCCTTCGCTCCTCGGTGTCGACGGCCCGCTCCCGAGCAATCGCGAGCAGCGCTATCGCCTGGACGAGGTAGGACCGCTCCGCGCGCAGATCGTGTGCGGCGGAGGAGACCGTGTCGACGACGCCGATGCGCCTCCTCGCGCCGCGAGCGTCCCTCGCGGGATCACGCGCTGCTCCGCCGAGAACGTCGACGTCGCCCTCGAGCTGTCGAAGGACGTCTCGACGAAGGAGGTCGGACATCCCACGTCGTCGAGCGCGTCGGTCGATCTCCTCGTCGAAGCGCCGCTCACGAAGCTCGCCGTGGCCATCGAGATGGACCGCGAGGCGCGT
>JAYTZB010000048.1:0-3967 GCA_043742085.1 Polyangiaceae bacterium | reverse complement strand
TTGGTCGCAAGCGACCGGCCCGTCAAGTCAGGAGAGCCGCTTGATCGCGGCCTTCACGCCGTCGATGTGCTTCGAGGCGCTGAGCTCAGCCTGAAAGATGCCTGCGATCATGCCCTTCTTGTCGATGACGAAGGTGGCGCGGCCGACCTTGCCCAGCAGGTTCCCGAGGAAGCTGGTCGCGCCGTAGGCCTTGGCGAGCTGCCGATCCTTGTCCGAGACCAGCGGAAACGGCACCTTGTACTCGGCGGCGAACTTCTCGTGGGACTCGTTGGAGTCGACCGAGACGCCGATCACCTCGGTATCCGCGGACTCGAGCTCACCCATCATGTCCCGGAACCCGCAGGTCTCCTTGGTGCAGATGGGCGTGAAATCCCCCGGGTAGAAATAGAGAACGACGTTCTTCTTGCCCGCGAAGTCGCTGAGCTTGAGCGGCTTGCCGGCGCTGGAGACGACGTCGAACTCGGGGGCCTTCTCACCGACGCGGAGACTCATGTCGCCTGGGTTATCATGCCGGCCCGATCGATGATCTTCCTAAGTGGGCGTCGTTGACAGGGTGGTGGGTGCGTGCTTTAAAGCGCGCCCCCCGAGCCCCTGGACGAGTAGTTTTCCCCAGCTTTTCCAGAAGCCTACGACACGCCAGTACAGACAGAGAGATCCTGGAGACGGCCATGCAGAACGCGAAGATCGCCGAGATCGAGAACGAGCAGCTTCGTACGGGTATCCCCGACTTCCGCGTCGGTGACACCGTTCGCGTTCACTACAAGATCGTCGAAGGCGACAAGGACCGCATCCAGGTCTTCCAGGGCGTCGTCCTCAAGCGTCACCGCGCGGGCGCGCGCAGCACGTTCACCGTGCGCAAGGTGAGCTTCAACGTCGGCGTCGAGCGCCAGTTCCTCTCGCACTCGCCGCGCATCGACAAGGTCGAGATCGTGTCGAAGGGCGTCGTCCGCCGCGCACGCCTCTTCTATCTCCGCGACCTCGCCGGCAAGGCCGCGCGCGTCAAGGATCAGAAGGACGCCTGAGAGGCGGGCGGGTCAGGTGGCCGTCGCGCTTGCGGCGGCCATCTCCTTGAGACGAAGCTTCGTATCGCGCAGCCACACTGCGTCCGTGAAAACGTCGCCTGCCAGGAGCGACGTGATCGAGCGGCGTAGCGCGTTGTGCTTGTTCTCCATGAAGATCGCCTCCATCAGCGGGCCTGCGTAGAACGCCTGCACCGCGAGGATGAACGTCTCGGCGCCGTGGCGGAGCATCGTCTCCCACGCCTTGAGCTTCTTCGCCTCGTCGGCGGTGCCGGCCACGTCGGGCACGGCCAGGAGCTCGAGCAGCGTATCGGCCGCTGCCTTGCCCCCGCACATCGCGAGGTGCGCGCCGGTCGAGAAGAGCGGGTCGATGAAGCCTCCCGCATCGCCAACGGCGATCCACCCTTCGCCGGTGAGCTCGCGTACGCGATAGCTGAAGTCCGCCGCCGCCTGACAGCGCGGCCACATCATCGTGGAGCCCGTGAGGAGCTCCGTCGCGCTGCGCGACTCGGCGACGGCGACATGGAAGAGCGCGGTGAGCTCGTCGCCGTGCTTAGCGACGGCATCCTTGTCGAGCTTCGCGCGGTGGCTCTTGATCCACGACTTGGAGACGACGGCGCCGACGCTGGTGACTCCGTCCTTGAACGGGATCATCCAGAACCAGTTGGGACGCGCCGTCGGGGACTCGCGGAAGATGACGATGTCGATGTCGCCTGCGAGCTTGCCGTCAGGGCGCGCGACGCCCTGGTAGTGCGCAAAAATGGCGGTTTGGTCGAGATCGATGATCTTCTCGGTGGAGCGCGCGGCATGCGCGAAGAGCGCATCGCGACCCGAGGCATCGACGACGTACTTCGCATCGAAGCGCGCATCGGTTCCGTCCGGCGACGTGGCGAGCACGCCCACGACGCGCTCGCCTTCGCGCACCGCGCCGGTCACCGACCAGGGCTGACGCACGTCGACGCCCTGCGCAGCGGCGTGATCGAGGAGCAACTTGTCGAACTTCGAGCGCTCGACCTCGAACGAGTGATCGCGCTCGTTGCGCCAAGCGCCGTCGAAGGAGAAGCGATCCTTCCTGCCTAGCGCGTCGTCGTGGAAGCGCGCGCCGTACTTCTGGATGAACGAGGCCTCGACTTGATCGAGGACGCCCACCGCTTCGAGGACGGGCAGCGACTGCGGCAGCAGCGACTCGCCGAGATGAAAGCGCGGGAACTCCGCCTTCTCGAGGAGCGCTACCTTGGCGCCGCCCTGCGCGAGACGCGTCGCGCAGATCGAGCCGCCCGGGCCACCGCCAACGACCACCACATCGAATCGTTCACGCACCGGCAACTCCTTGGCCGGCTCGCGGCCTGTTCAATGTTGGCGCTCGAGCTCAGTCCGCGGTCTTCGGCGGCGGACCGAGCTGGATGCGCTCGCCGATGTACGCGCCGATCAATGTGAACATGACGCCGATGGCGCTCATGACGACATAGAGGAACGTCGGCATGGTCCGCACCGTCTGGCTCTGTACGAGGAGGAACGTGGTCGGTATCGCGACGACGAAGCTCGCCACCATGGGCTCGATGAAGGTCCGGCCCGGCGAGATCATGCCCACGAGCAGACCGCCGAGGAACCACACCGGGACGCAGACGATCATCCCGTTGCCGCCCTCGAAGTCGAGGAGGGTGACGATGCGGGGCAGACCGAACACGAGGGCCGCGGTGAGCACTCCCTGGACGGCAATGGCGATGAAGAGCCACTGGAGGCTCACGCCTTCTTGCTGATAACGACGCTCCAGCTCCTCTTCGCGCGAGCGCTGCGACTTGGCAATCGCCTCGATCTTCGCGCCGCAGGAGCCACAGCGAACCGAGCCGGGCGGGTTCTTGGAGAACCCGCACGACGGGCAGGCGACGAGCTTTCCGGAAGCCATCGGGCCGAGCCTACCATGTGTTTCGCACTCTTGGGCACTTCCGCGACGTCGGAAAAACGCGAAAAAGGCTGAGATTTCGCCGGCGGGTCCACCGACCGAATTCTTTGGGTGCTGTGGAAATTTCCGGAACCAGGGGCCTCCGGACGCTGTCGGTTTGGCGAGGCCCCTCCGCTCCCGTTAGAGTGAGCCGGCAAGAACGACCATCGTGACCACCGCCCCTACCCAGCACCTCGCTCCCCCCGGCGCTCGCGAAGAAGACGCGATCGACCCGGAGCTCCTCGATCTCCCGGATCCTCCGAAGCGGGAGCGTTCGGTGACGGTCGGAATGCTGGTTTTCACGGCCTTTGCGTCGCTGGCCATGGTCGTGTCGCTCCGCGGAGACGCCACCTACGCCTTCGCCCCCGCCCAGCCCACCGATCTCGGGGACCTCGGGTCCGCCCCGGCCGCTGCCTTCGTCGAGAACGGCTTCGTCACGGGCACCGGAATGCTCGGCGCCGCGAAGGCCATCCGCTACGAGCGGCCGCTCGTCTCCGACTCGTTCCGGCTCATGCCCGTCGCGGGACGCCCGAACGTCTGGGTCGAGGTCCGCGTCCCGGCCGGCAGCGAGAACAACCGCTACGTCCCGCCGAGCCAGTTCACCGGCCGCCTCGTGAAGTTCGAGTCGGCGGGGCCCAAGCATCGCGGCCTCGCCGCGGCCGTGAGCGATGCGACCGGGCAGAAGGTGCCCGAGGCATCGTGGCTGCTCGTCGAGGGCGACGCTCCGACGGGCGCGCGCGGCGCGATCCTCCTCGTGCTGATGTTCCTGGGCTTCGCGCTGTGGAACATCACGGCGGCCGCGAAGCTGCTCCGCAAGGTCGCCGACCGGTAAGGGGCGCGATCTCGACCTGCGAGCGGATCTCGATCTGCGAGCCGGGACGAGAGGCCGGCAAGGGGATGGGGGAGACCCGCAGGCGGTGTCGTGAGCGCTGCACGTCGACGGTCGAGCGGAGGTTGTCGATCGAGAGCCGCGCCTGCGGCTCACGCATCCTACGGATACGGAGAC
>JAYTZB010000047.1:0-2740 GCA_043742085.1 Polyangiaceae bacterium | reverse complement strand
TCGATGCGTGGGACGCGAAGGGTTATGCCGTCGCGATCGCGCAGCGGCTCGGCGGGACGCCGGCGGCGATCGAGGCGGTGCCCGCAACGCGCGAAGAGGCGGCAACCCTTGCTCCTCATCTCCATCCGCGCGGCGCGGCGTTCCTCGTGCTCGGTTCCGGCACCACGCGTCGTCGCATCGGCTCGTTCGGTCCGCTGCATCCCGACGCCGTCGAAGCGCTCGGCCTGGACGGCGACGTGCTCGTCGCGGAGATCGACCTCGAGCCGTTCGTCGCCGGACCCTCGTTGCCGCAGTACGCCCCCATCGCCCGCTTCCCGGCGAGCACGCGCGACATCGCGCTCGTCGTGAAGGACGAGGTCCGCGCCGGCGAGGTGGAGAGCGCCGTTCGCGCCGCCGCAGGTCCGCTCGCGGAAGGCGTGCGCCTCTTCGATCGCTTCGTGGGCGGCTCGATCCCCGCGGGCTCCTCGAGCCTGGCGTTCCACGTCGTCTACCGGGCTGCCGATCGCACGCTGACCGACGCCGAGGTCGATGCCGCGCATGCCAACGTCGTGAAATCGGTGGGCGAGCGCTTCGGCGCGACTCTCAGGTAGACTCACCACGTGACCGCCGTGCCTCTGCAAGCGGATCTCGTGGGGGCGATCCTCTCGCGGAAGTACTCGCTGAAGCGCCTCATCGGCACTGGCGGGATGGGGTCGGTCTACGAGGCGCAGTCGATCGCGAGCGAATCCTTGCCCGCGCAGCAGGTCGCCATCAAGATCCTCGCCATTGATTTCCTCACCGACGAGGACATCAAGCATCGCTTCGTGGAGGAGGGGCGCATGTGCCAGCGCCTCATCCATCCCAACATCGTGCGCGTGTTCGATGTCGGCAACGCCGAGGACGGCACGCCGTACATCGTGATGGAGATGCTCGACGGCGTTCCGCTCAGCGCCTACACGCGCTCGGGCGGTCGCGTGCCGCTCGCGCAGGCCGGGATCATCCTGCAAGGCATCCTGGCCGGGCTCGGCGCCGCGCATGCGCAGGGCATCGTGCATCGCGACCTCAAGCCGGAGAACGTGTTCCTCGCGCGCGAGCCCAACGGCGCGTTCACCGCCAAGATCCTCGACTTCGGGATCGCCAAGGTCATGGATGCGGCGGGCGGCATGGGCAACAAGACGCGCACCGGCGTCTTGCTCGGTACGCCCGCGTACATGAGCCCGGAGCAGATCAAGAACGCGAAGGACGTCGACGCGCGCACCGATCTCTGGAGCGCCGGCGTGATGCTCTACGAGATGCTCACCGGTCGCGTGGCGTTCCCCGCGCCCACCGAATACGCGCGTCTCGCGGCCGTGCTCAACACGTCGCCGCCTCCGCTCGAGCAGGTCGATCCCCAGCTCTCGCGCCTGTCGTCGTTCGTGCAGCTCGCGATGCAGAAGGATCGCGCGCAGCGCTTCCAGACCGGGCTCGAGATGGCACGCGCGCTCTCGGCGGCGCTCGGCGCGGAGGGCGCTGTGCCGACCGCGGGCCTTCCGCTGAGCCGCCTGCCCGACGTGCCGAGCATGTACTTGCCGATGCGTCCGTCCTCGGCGCCGGGCGCCAACCCGGGCAATCCGATGACGATGCAGACGCCGGGGCCGCCGATGACGTCGGCCTCGCAGCCGCCGCCCGACATGAACGTCGGACCTGGCGGAACGCTGGCCAGCCCGCACGGACGCTCCGTCACGGATCCGCCTCCGCAGGTGGTGATGGTGGGCTCGTCGCGCGGCGCGTCGCACGGGACGCTGCCCTCCGAGAACCTCCCCATGTTCAGCGCGCACGGGCTTTCGCGCCGCGGCGTGGTCCCGTGGCTGGTCATCGTGCTGGTGGTGGGCGCGCTGATCGCCGGCTTTTTGCTGGGCTACGCCACCGCCCGCGCCCATTGAGGCAACGGAGTCCTTCCGCTAGCCTCGCGGACCATGACGACCGCCGAGACGCGCGACCCCGCCACGCTCACCCGTTATCTCGACGTGTTCCCCGGATGGTTGCGCACGCTCGGCGAGGACGCGGGCGCGCTGGGCGGCGTCATCGCGGCCGACGGCAACGACGAGGTGAAGCGCTACGTCACGTCGGGCCTCAACTACATCTTCAAGTCGCTCGATCTCATCCCCGACGGCATCGACGACCTCGGCTTCTGTGACGACGCGTTCGTCATTCGCGTCGCGGCATCGCTCGCCGTGGAGGCGGAGCCGACCGCGAGCGGCGAAGGCGTCGTGGGCCGGCTCGCCGAGGAAGCGAAGGCGGTCGAGGACTTCCTCGGCGACGACTATCCGCGGCTCGTCGCCTACGTGAAGGGCCTGCGCAAGGGCGCCGCGCGTGGTCGCACCGTCGAGGACATCATGACGGACGCCTCCGCGCGCACGTCGTTCGTCCACGAGGTCGCTGCCTGGTCGCTGGAGTACCAGGTGCCGAGCTTCACGCGCGACGTGAAGACGCTCATCAAGCTGAAGGCGTTCCTGAGCGCGAAGCTCGCGTGAACTGGCGCACGGTCGCGTCTTCCGGGAAAGGAGCTCGCGCGGGCTTCATCCTCGCGGGCGCTGCGTGCTTCGTGGGTATCGGGTTCGGGTCGCTCGGCTCGATGGCTGCGTGCGGTGGTCGCGTCGACGGCGTGACGGGCTCTTCGGGATCGTCGAGCGCGTCGGGCACCTCGGGCGGCGCGGCGGACGCGCCTGGTCAGAAGCCGCCCGGCACGGGTCGACCGCCCCGACCTCCCGCCGCGCCGCTG
>JAYTZB010000046.1:0-11359 GCA_043742085.1 Polyangiaceae bacterium | reverse complement strand
CGCTACGCGTCCGAGGTCAAGCTGGCCGACGAGCCCGGAGTCGTCGGCAAGGACGTCACGAAGGCACGCACGTTCCCCGCGAGCGGCGCGGAGGTGGCGACGCTCTCGAAGGGCACGCAGGTCATCCAGATCGCAAAGTTCTTCAGCACCGGCGTGCTCGTCCTCTTCACCGATCCGGCCGCGGTGGACGGTTCGAAGCTGATGGGATGGATCACGCCGGAGTCGCTCACCGCGGCGCCGGCGGTGGCCACCAACACCGTCGCTCCGGTCTTCACGGCAGCGAAGCCGGTCGACGCGGGCGCGAAGGACAGCGGCGCGATCGCCGATGCCGGCGCGGCCACCGACGCCGGCGCCGATGCGGGCAAGCCCGCGGACGCGGGCGCAGCACCGACCACGGGCGGAGCCGCCATCACGGCGCTTCCCGGTGCCGGCGGGTCGTGTCCCGGTGGCTTCGTGCTCATCCAGCCGCCGCCGCTCTGCCGGAAGCTCTGTGCGAGCGACCTCGATTGCCCGAAGGGCAGCGGCGCGGTGTGCAAGACCCTTTCCGGCAAGAAGGTCTGCGCCGTCAAGTAAGGTCACATCTCGCGTGAGAGCCGACGTGTCGGGCAAACGCGAGAGACCGCGCGCACCGCGCGCTCTGGTAACTTGAGTGGCCATGAGCAACTCGATGACGACGGCAGCGCGCCTGGTGACGGCGCTCGCGGTGGTGGCGTCCGCGGCGGTCGCCTGCGGCGGTTCTGCAGGCGAAGGGGCCGGCGCGGCGACCGCCGGCAGCAGCACGGTGAAGCACGAGCTCCTCAACAATCCCGCGCCGGATTTCGCCGCTGACTCCGTGAACGGCAAGGGGAAAGTCGCCTTGTCGCAGTGGAAAGGGAAGGTCGTCATCGTCGACTTCTGGGCGACGTGGTGCCAGCCCTGTCAGAAGTCGTTCCCGAAGCTCGAGGAGCTCCGCGTGAAGTACGCCGCGTCCGGCGTGGAGATCGCTGCGATCAGCGAGGACGACGAGCAGAACGGTGTGAAGGAGTTCGGCTCCAACTACGGCGCGAAGTTCCCTCTGTTGTGGGACAAGGACAAGAGCCTCGCGAACAAGTGGCATCCGCCGAACATGCCGACGTCGTTCATCCTCGACAAAAAAGGGGTCGTCCGCTTCGTCCATTTGGGCTACCACGATGGTGAGGAGAAAGAGATCGAGACGGAGTTGAAGGGCCTGCTCTAATCAACCGTCTATCTCTTCTCGGTGTGTTCTCTGCAGTGCCGAGCTCGAGCCCGTTTGCCCGTCTCGCTCGTCACACTGGTCACAGTATTCACAGCTCGCTGTTTCGGTTCGCGGCAGTGGAGGTGAGCGCGCCTTGCTAGACGTTTCGTCTCGACCATCGGTGAGGACGCGCAGCAGGCGCGTCATCCGGCGCGTGGCGGCCATGGTGCTCGTCCTCGCTGCGGTCACCACGTCGGGCCATTCGATCGCCAGCGACCGTGAGCTCACCGAGTCGTCCGACTTCCGCGTGCGCGTGCAGGCCGCGCTCCGACTCGGACGCACCGGCGGTACGTCGGCGCGCTCCGATCTCGAAGTCGGCCTGCGCGACGCGCATCCCGCCGTCCGCGTCGCGTGCGCCGTCGCGCTCGGCACGATGGGCGACGCCTCTGCCATCCCCGCGCTCCAGCAGGCGATGAGGACCGAGTCGTTCCCGAGCGCGAAGACCTCGATGAAGGACACGATCGACAAGCTTCGCGCAGGCGGGGCTGGCGCTGCTGCTGCCGCCGCCAACAGCGCGCCGGTCGACCCCAGCGCGGGCGTCGAGAAGGCGAAGTACGTCGTGCAGCTGGGCGCGATGCGCAACACCACCGGGCAGCGCGCCGATCTCGACACCGTGATGCGCTCCGCGGCGCGCGCGAAGGCGGGCTCCATCAAGGGCGCCGTCGTCCTCGACAATCCGGATGCGGCGATCCTCCGTCGCGCTGGCGAACGGAAGATCCCGGTGCTGCTCGTCGACGGCAGCCTCACGCGCCTCTCGCAGTCCACCGGGCGCGATGGCGGGCTCATCGTGTCGGCTCAGGTCGATCTCTCGATCCGCCGCGTGCCGCAGCAGACGCTCAAGGGCATGGTCAGCGGCAACGCGTCGGCGAGCGACGATGCGCGCAATACGAACAAGGGGCTCAACGAGCTGCAGAACCGCGCCGTCAACGGTGCGGTCGAGAGCGCGATGTCGAGCGTGGGCTCCGAGATCGCCGCGCTCGCGAAATAAAGCCGCGACGGGGGAGCCCGGCAGGGCTCATGACGTAAGAGAGAACGCTAGAGGGGTTCCCGATGGTCATCATCTACGGCACGCGTTTCTACGGAAAGGTCCAGGCCTGCGGGCGCTCCCATGTCGGGACGCAGTTCGTGCACCTCTACTACCTGCCGCTGATCCCCATCGGCACGCACCTCATCCTCGAGCAGAACGCGGACGGCACGTACAAGGGCATCAAGACCGGCTTCAGCTTCCGCTCGATGGCGGCCGCCTACCTGCGCGTGTGGGGTCCCATCGCGGTCATCGCCGCCATCTGCATCGGCATGAGCGCGCTCGGTGACGTGAGCGACGAGCCGCTCGCCATGGCCGTGGTCGGAGGCTTCACCGCGGTGGTGGTGCTCGCGATGCTGGTCGGCACCATCCTCGGCTGGGCCGTGGTCGGCAAGCTCTCGACGGACGAGAAGAAGAAGCGCGGCGTCTACGCCTTGCACATGGGCTACCACGTGGATCCCGCCGACCTCGGCGAGGCGCGGCGCTCCTTTCGCGACGGTCTGCTCTCGACGATCAGCGAGCGCGCGCGCGGGCTCGCGGCGATGGGCTATCGCATGAACGCCGATCCCGCGGTCGCCTGGCCGCACGTCGCGCTCGACCCCACGCACAACGACGAGGCGCTCATCACCGCCGCGTTCACCCTCGCGCGGCTCGACGCGTCGCTGTCGGAGGGCCCGCAGAAGATGCAGCTCGAGCAGGTCCACGATCAGCTCTGGCAGCGCATCGCGCGGACCAACGCGCCGTACCTCGACGTCGCGAGCTGAGCACCACTCGCACGCGCTCTTGCGCCATCACGCGATCACTGCGGAATGAGCAGGACCGCTCCATCGCCTGCGACGCTACCGGCACCGGCCCTCAGTGCGTCGCCGTCGTTGCCGGGCACGACGCCTCTCCCGCCCAACGTCGTGACACCGGTCGCCATCAAGCCGACGAAGCTCGAGCCGCCTCCGCCGCCGTTGCAGGCGCCCGCGCCGCCGTAGTCGACGCCAGCGCCTCCGCCGCCCCAGTAGCCGCCGCCGCCTCCTCCGCCGCTCCTCGTCGCATCAAATCCGCCGTTGCCGCCGGCCAGCATCCCGCCGGGCGAGCCGTCCTCACCGCCCGTCGCTCCCGACCCGAGGCCGCCGAGGCCTCCCATGGTCGTCAGCGCGCCTGAATTGGGAGAGCCGTCGCCGTTCTCCGCGCGCAACGCTCCGGTCGTGCCGCCAGCGCCGCCGCGGAACAGCGAGCCGCTCGCCGTGCATCCGCCGCCGCCCGCACCAGCGATCACGAGCGCATGACCGAAGTCGACGACCATCGCCACCGGCCCCTTGGAGAACAACCCGGAATAGCCGCCGCCGCCTCGGCCTTGCGCGCCGATCGACGAGCTGCCGCCGCCGGGCGCGCCGCCGCTGCCCATCCGCGCTCCGCCTCCGACGACCACGTAGTAGGTCGCGGGCTCGAGGCCAAGCAGCCCCTCCGCGTAGCCGCCTGCGGCCCCGTCCGGCGCGCCGCCACCGGCGCCCCACGCCTTGACGAGGAACGTTTGCTTGCCGAACGCGCTGGTGTCGATCGCCGCGGGTGGTCCGTTCTCAGCCACGCGGTAATGACGCGCAAGTCGAATCGTGAGGGGACGCGTCACGGTGCTCGTCCCGTCGGTGACCGTGACGTCGACGGTGAAGCGCCGCGGAACCGCCACGGCAGTGGCGATGAGCTGGAAGACCGCCGCCGTGGCGGTCGTGGTCATGGCCGCGGTGGGCGACACCACGACGTCGCTGCCGCCCGCGATGGTGACGGTGACCGGCGTGCGAACGCCGCTCGGACGGGTGAGCGTCACGAGCAGCGTCATGCCCGTCGCGCCGCCGGCCAGCAGGTCCATCGTCGTGGGCGTGAGGTCTGCACCGACCCCGGTTGCCGTCCCGCCTTCGCCCGTTTCGCCTTCTGTCGCGCTTGCGTCGTTCGCGGTGCTCTCGTCCGGGCTGATCGCGAGAACGGTTCCGCACGCCGCGTTGACCGCGACCACGCTGGCCGCCGAGACGAGCATCCGCACGAGGTGCATGCGCTTCACCCCGTCGAGGCTATCGACCACGTTCGTCGTCGTAAACGCCGGCATGCCGCTCGCGGCCTCAGAAGTGGTAAAGAACCACCTCGTCATGAGCTCGAATTCGCGCACCGCTTCCGAAGTCCGTTCGTCGT
Source organism: Polyangiaceae bacterium (assembly GCA_043742085.1). Taxonomy (GTDB): domain Bacteria; phylum Myxococcota_A; class Polyangia; order Polyangiales; family Polyangiaceae; genus Labilithrix. Next base: position 6,908 of record JAYTZB010000046.1, on the reverse strand, counting down.
TCCTCTCCTTCTTCGCCGGCAAGGGCCACGAGGTGTGCGCGTCCGCGCCGCTCATCCCGCAGAACGATCCGACGCTGATGTTCACGAACGCGGGCATGGTCCCGTTCAAGGACGTCTTCATCGGGAAGGACCGCCGCCCGTTCACGCGCGCGACGTCGAGCCAGAAGTGCATCCGCATCTCGGGCAAGCACAACGACCTCGAGAACGTCGGCGTCACCGCGCGTCACCACACGTTCTTCGAGATGCTCGGCAACTTCAGCTTCGGTGACTACTTCAAGGACGACGCCATCCCGTTCGCGTGGGAGCTCATCACGAAGGAGTGGGGCATCGACGAGAAGCGCCTCGTCGTCACCGTGTTCGGCGGCGCCGAGGGCATCCCGCCCGACGACGAGGCCCGCGCCATCTGGAAGAAGGTCACCGGCTTCTCCGACGACCGCATCATCGGCATCCCCGGGATGCCCGGCGACAACTTCTGGCAGATGGGCGAGACCGGGCCGTGCGGTCCGTGCACCGAGCTCCACTTCTTCACCGGCGACGGCGAGGCGACGCCCGGGACCTTCGGCGAGGAGCCCACGCCCGACGGCAAGGGCTGGATGGAGATCTGGAACCTGGTCTTCATGCAGTTCAATCGCACCGAGAAGGAAGGCGGCGGCGGCTACGAGCTCGCGCCGCTTCCCAAGCCCTCGGTCGACACGGGCGCGGGGCTCGAGCGCGTCACCAGCGTGCTCCAGGGCAAGACCACCAACTACGACACCGATCTCCTGCGCTCGCTCGTCGAGAAGGCCTCCTCGATCGCCGGCAAGGCCTATCGCGGCACGCAGGGCGACGACGACGTCTCGATGCGCGTCATCGCCGATCATGCGCGGCTCACCGCGTTCCTCATCTCCGAGGGCATCTTCCCCGATCGCGCCGGTCGTCCGTACGTGCTCCGTCGCGTGATGCGCCGCGCCATCCGGCACGGTCACCGTCTCGGCATCGCCAAGCCGTTCCTGCACGAGGTCGCGCTCGAGGTGGTCTCGCAGATGGGCGACGCCTATCCCGAGCTCGTCGCGCGCAAGGACCTCATCGCGAGCATCGTCGAGCAAGAGGAGGTCCGCTTCCGCGAGACCATCGATCGCGGCCTCAAGATGCTCGACGAGGAGGTGGGGCGTCTCAAGGGCACCGGCGGCACGGTCATCCCCGGCGACGCCGTCTTCAAGCTGTACGACACGTACGGCTTCCCGATGGACCTCACCGAGGTGATCGCGCGCGAGCGCTCGCTCACCATCGACGTCGGCGCCTACGAGAAGGCGATGGCCGAGCAGAAGGCGCGCAGCGAGGCCTTCAAGATGGACGACGCCGTCGTCGACATCTATCGCAAGGCGCTCGACGTCCTCCGTGACGCGAACGGTGGCGACGAGAAGGCGGCCGTGCGCTTCTCTGGCTACGAGAGTGAAGAGGGCGACGCGAAGGTGCTCTTCCTCGCGCACGGCCCGGAGAAGCCCACCGCGCCCACCGACGTCGCGAAGAAGGGCGACAAGGTCGCCGTGGTCGTCGACGAGACGCCCTTCTACGCCGAGTCCGGCGGCCAGGTCGGCGACAAGGGTCAGATCACCACCGCCGGCGGTGCGAAGATTCGCGTGCATGATACACAGAAGCCGCTGGTCGGCCTGGTCGTCCATCTCGGTGAGGTGCTCGAGGGCGAGGTGAAGCTCGGCGAGACCGTGCACCTGCACGTCGATCATGCGCTCCGCACGGCCACGCGCCGCAATCACTCCGCCACGCACCTCCTGCACTGGGCGCTGCGCAAGACGGTGGGCGAGACGGCAACGCAGAAGGGGTCGCTCGTCGGCCCCGATCGTCTGCGCTTCGACTACTCGGCGGGCAAGGCCCTCACGCAGGACGAGATCCAGAAGATCGAGGACCTCGTGAACGAGAAGATCCTCGTCGACGCCCCGATCCTCACCGAGGTGCTTCCGCAGGCCGAGGCGAAGAAGCGCGGCGCGATGGCCATCTTCGAGGAAAAATACGGCGACGTGGTGCGCGTCCTCACGATGACCAGTGACTCGGTCGAGCTCTGCGGCGGAACGCATGCGCGGTCGCTCGGTGAGATCGGCCTCTTCAAGGTGCTCTCGGACAGCGGCATCGCAGCCGGCGTCCGGCGCATCGAGGCCGCCACCGGCATGAACGCGCTCGGCTACGTGCGGCAGCTCGAAGGCGCGCTGAAGAGCGCATCGAAGCTCGTGAAGGCCGGCCCCAACGAGCTGACCGAGAAGATCGAGCGCCTCATCGACGACGCGAAGAGGCTCGACAAGGAGCTCGCTGACGCGAAGCGAAAGCTCGCGTTCGGCGGCGGCAGCACCGGCGGCGCCGCCGCGGGCGGCAACGCGGGAGGCGGCGGGCTCGACGACCTCGCTGCGAAGGCGAAGCAGCTCGCGTTCGGCAAGGCCATCGCCGCGAAGGTCGACGTGCCCGACGGAGCGATGCTGCGCGAGCTCGCAGAGAAGCTGCGCGACAAGCTCGGCGATGCCGTGGTGTTGCTTGGCTCGGTCAACGGACCGAAGGCGCAGCTCGTGTGCACGGTGTCCAAGTCGCTCACCGACAAGTTCAAGGCGGGCGATCTCATCCGGCCGGTCGCGCAGATCCTCGGAGGCTCCGGTGGCGGCCGTCCCGACATGGCACAGGCGGGCGGGACGGACATCGCGAAGCTCGATGAGGCCCTCGAGAAGCTCTACGCGCTCGTGACCTGAACCGCACGCGCGCCGCATGGCTGACGCGCGACCCGTCGACGCGGTCGGCATGCCGCGGACGACGACCGGCGTGATTTCGCAGCGTTCCACGACGCAAATCGCGGCGCACGAATGCTCCCCCGTCGGCCCGTTCCATTCAGTAAGCTTGCGGCCGAACTCTTTGGTGAGTGCACGTATCGCGCTCACGTCGTTACACGGAAAGGTATGCCGTCGTGAAGAAGCTCTTGCCGATTCTCGTTCTGCTCGGCGCGTGTGCTCCGGACATCCAGCAGGATCCCGCGCCCTCGACCGACGTGGTCATCGTCAACTTCGATCCCGCGCATACCGACCCGGCGACGGGGGAGCCCGACGCGATCGTTCCGCTGCCGAACGACCTCGCGCGCGCTGACCTCGCGACCGGCCAGATCCTGCCCGGCGCCAAGATCCACGTCCCGACCCCGCCCAGCAGCCGGCCGTATCCGGACGCGCAGAAGGAGTTCGACAAGAACTACCTCGAGACGCTCGACGGCTTCCCGTACGAGAGCACGGCGTCCGTGACGACCTCGGGCGATCTCAAGCCCGACACCGTCAACGCGAAGAACATCCTCGCGTTCGACATCACGAAGCCGGCGATGCCGGTCCCGGTCACGATCGCGCCGGCGTTCGCGAACAAGACCATCACCATCCCGCCGCCCGCGGGTAACTGGCAACGCGCGCACACCTACGCCATCGCCGTCATCGGCGGCGCGAACGGCGTACGCGGCGCGGCCGGTCAGCCCGTCATCGGCTCGCAGGTGTGGGCTCTCGTGTCGAGCCGCAACCCGCTCGTGACGTGCCCCGATCTCAAGACGAATTGCCTCCCCGCGGTGGACATCATTCCGTCGACCCTCGCCGACCCGGACGCGCGTCTCGCCGACCAGACCTCGAAGGCGCTCCAGCTCGAGCATCTCCGCCTCGGCTACGCTCCGATCCTCGACGCGCTCAAGGGCGCGCCCTTCAACGCCGAACGCCAGGACATCCCGATCGTCTGGACGTTCAGCATCGTCGACGCCGGCGAGGTGACGTTCGATCCCGCGAACAAGGTCATTCCGTTCCCGAATGATCTCGTGCGCACCGGACCGAAGGGCACCATCCAGCTGCCGCACCCGAAGACGGGGATGCCGCTCACCGCTGCCGACTGCATGACGACGGAGACGGCCATCCTCCTCGTCTGCGGTCTCAACACGCTCGACGGCTTCTCGACGCTCGCGCCGCTCATCAGCGAGAACTCGGACAAGGCCGGCGCCGTCGACCAGGCGTTGATCGATCCCGCTTCGCTGACCCCCACGAGTGTCGGGCTCGTGAAGCTGAAGTCGGATGCGCCGATGGCCATCCAGACCACGCCGAAGTACACGCCGTGCCTCAACTGCCAGTCGAGCCCGAAGGCGGACGGCACGCCGGTGACGTCTCCGCAGCAGCTCCAGTGGAAGCTCGACGCCCCGCTCGACGAAAAGACGACGTACTTCGGTTACGTCTCGAGCGGCGTGAAGGATACGACGATGAAGCCGGTGATCGCGAACCCGGTGTTCGCGCTCGTCCGGTCCAGCGCGTCGCTCGTCGACGCCAACGGCAAGACCACGGTCGCCCTCATCTCCGATGATCAGGCGAAGCAGCTCGAGCCCGTGCGCGCCGCGTTCAAGGCGGCGTTCGACGCCCTCGAGGCGAAGGGCGTTGTCCGCAAGGACATCGCGCTCGCGTTCCCGTTCACGACCCAGTCGGAGTCGACGATCCTCGACCAGCTCTACGGCGCGCCGAAGACGCTCGTGGCGGCGAAGGCCCTCGCGGACACCCCGCTCTTCGTCCAGAAGGTGCCGCTCGCCGCCATTCCGGCGACCATCCCGCAGGCCAACATCGGCGACTTCTACGTCGGCGAGTGGCTCACGCCGGTCGGCGTGACGGGGACGGGCGGAACGTTCAATCCGGGGATCACCGCGGGCATGGGCTTCAAGTACCTCCCCGTGCAGTTCTCGCTCACCATCCCCAAGGGCACGGCGCCCGCGGGCGGCTGGCCGGTCACCATCTTCGGTCACGGCTTCACGCGCTCACGGAACGACTTCCTCGCGTTCGCGAACGCCGCGTCCGCGGCGGGTCAGGCCGTGATCTCCACCGACGTGCTCTTCCACGGCGAGCGCACCTCGTGCACGGGCGCGAAGGCTGCGATCCCGATGGCCACCGACGACGCGTTCGCGTGTGCGAATCCGGCGACGATGGCGTGCGACGAGGGCTTCGTCGGGCAGTGCATCCTCAAGGACCCGACGCCCGCCGCCCGTATCGCGTGCGGACCCACCGCCGGCGATCCGCTCGGCGACTTCGCGTGCGCCGCTGCCGCCGGTGGCAGCCAGGGCCACTGCGCTGCCGACCACAAGTGCCAGGGCGTCGGCGCCGACTTCGCGCGTGACCCCGCCAGCAAGATTCCGCTGGTCAGCGGCTGGAACATCTTCAGCCTCACCAACTTCTTCGCGACGCGCGACAACTTCCGCCAGCAGGTCATCGACCTGTCGCAGCTCGTGAACATCCTCAAGAGCACCGACGCGACGGACAGCATCGGCGCGAAGATGGCGACCGCCAACGGCGGCACGGCGGTCCCGCTCAGCTCGACCAACCTCAACTACGTCGGTCAGAGCCTCGGCGGCATCCTCGGCACGCTGTTCAACAGCGTCTCGCCGGACACCAACAACGTCGTGCTCAACGTCCCGGGCGGCGCGCTCGTCTCGATCATCCTCAACGCTCCGTCGTTCGCGGGCGCCAAGAAGGCGCTCATCGACACGCTCGCCGGCAACGGTCTGCAGCCCGGCACGCCTGGCTTCGACCAGTTCCTGGGCATCGCGCAGTGGGTCCTCGACGAGGCCGACCCGGCCAACATGGGCTATCGCCTCACGCATCCCGTCATGCTCGCGAACGGCACCACGGCGCCCAACGCGAACCGCAAGGCGTTCATCCAGTTCATCGAAGGCGATCAGACGGTCCCCAACGTCTCGAACTTCGCGCTCGTGGTAGGCGCCAATCGCGACTTCGTCCCCACGCCGCCCAGCTTCGGCTGCAAGCCGCCGCTCTTCTGTTACGAGTTCACCGAGGCCGGCGGCGACATCAACGCCACGTCGGCGCCGCCCAACAAGCGTCACGGCTTCCTCCTCGCACCGCCCAGTGATGCGGCGAGCGGTGGAGTTGCCATCACCGTGAAGGCCCAGACGCAGGCCGCGACGTTCCTCGCCACCGGCGCCTTTCAGTGACCAGGGGACCGAAGACCATGAAGACGACACGCTTTCTTTCGCTCACGACGGCAGCTGCCGCCGGAACTTTCATCACGCTCGCTCTCCCGGGTGACGCGTCCGCCGCCGGTTATGCGCTCGACGTCCTGTCGGCGCGCGGAACCGGCATGGCGAGCGCGACCTCGGCGATGATCGACGACTCGTCGTCGATCTTCTACAACCCGGCCGGCATCGCGCAGGGCAAGGTCCTCGATGCGCAGGTCGGCGTCAGCCTCGTGGCGCCGTCGTTCAGCTACACCTCACCGAGCGGCGAGAAGACCTCGCTGCCGTTCTCGGTCGTGCCGCCGTTCCAGGCGTACGTCTCGGGCGGCATCACCGACGACCTGTCGATCGGCGTCGGCGTGTACACGCCGTACGGTCTCACCATCAAGTGGCCGGATGGCTGGGCGGGTCGACAGCTGATCACGCAGTCGTCGCTCGCCACGTTCTACATCAACCCCACGGTCGCCTATAAAATCGGGCCTCTGCGTATCGGTGCCGGTTTCCAGCTCGTGCGCGGCACCATCGAGCTGAAGCAAGACATCCGCTTCGGCGATCAGGTCGGCAACGCCGACATCGGCGCGGCGGCATGGGGTGCGGGCGGTAACGTCGGCATCCAGCTCGAGGCGGTCAAGCAGTACCTCTCGTTCGGCGTCCAGTACCGCAGCGCGGTGAAGCTGAACTTCGACGACGGCAAGGCGCACTTCGGCAACGTGCCAGCGGCGCTTGCTGGCTCCATCCATGATCAGGCGGCGACCTCCTCGGTCGTGCTGCCGGACCAGCTCACGATGGGCGTCGCGACGCACCCGGTGAAGAAGCTCGTCATCGACTTCGACGCCGTCTGGATCCAGTGGAGCTACCTCCGCTCGATCGATATCAACTTCCCGAACGACGCGTCCGGCTCGCTCAACAA
>JAYTZB010000045.1:0-9765 GCA_043742085.1 Polyangiaceae bacterium | reverse complement strand
TCTACGCCGCGTACCAGGTGCAGCCCGGGCGGCGGTTCCTCGCGCCGATGGGCGACCTCTCGCGCAGCTCCGCCATGGAGGTGACGCCCTACGACCGCGATTACGTGCAGACTGCAACCTACTGGACCGACGACCCCGCGGTGCGCGGACTCGGTGCGTGGTACCTGCACGAGGTCTCGCCGAGCTACCTCACCGACGCGATGCGCATGCGGCAGCTCCTCTACAACGACGTCGTGTTCCCGATCGACACGCCGCCGCTACCGCCGAGCACGCTGCCGCTCGGCTATCGCTCGAGCGGCACCGACTGGCTCAACGCGCGCTCCGCCTGGGACGACGCCGCGACGAGCCTCACCGTCATCGCCACGTCGGAGATCGTGCAGAGCCACGCTCACGTCGACACGGGCTCGTTCGTGATCTGGCGCAGCGGCTGGCAGGCGGCCGACGCCGTCTCCTACGGAAAATCCGGCCTGAGCTGGGAGGCCGGCGCGCACGACATGATCCAGGTGCCCGGCCACCATCATCACACCGGCAGGAGCCGCGGGCTCGTGCACTACGCCGACGAGAGCGGCACCTTCTACGCGCAGGTCGACGCGTCGAACCTCTTCACCAGGCGCGTCTCGGACACCGGCTACGAACCGATGCTCGACGAGTGGACGCGCGAGCTCGTCTACGTTCGGCCCAACGTGCTGGTGGTCTACGACCGCGTCGTGCCGAAGGCGAACACCAAGGACTACTCCTGGCGCGTGCATTTCCCGAACAAGCCGAGCGGCGGTCCGCGCCGCTGGACTGCGTCGAACGAGGGCGGCTCCATCGCGGTCGATCTGCTCGACGGCGGCGAGGCGAGGATCGCGCAAGACTCGGATCTCGCCGAGGGCCCGTCGAAGGCCTGGCGTCTCGATGTCGGTCCGCATGCGGGCGGACGAACACTGGCGCTGCTCGAGGTGGCGACCGGCGCTCCGCCGGCCACCACGACCGAGAGCATCCGCGCGCCCGGCATCCAGGGAGTGGCGTGGCGCGATCAGGTGGTCCTGTTCAGCGCCGAGCCGCTCGGCCGGCCCGCTAGCTTGCCGTTCACCTACCGCATCAAGGACGCCGGCAAGCGAGACCACACGCTCGTCGACGTCGCCGGCGGCATCGACGTGACCGTCACGCGCGAGCCTGGTTTCACGGTCTTTCGCGTCTCCGCGGGGACGCGCTATCGCGCGAACGAGCACGGGCTCGTCCGGTTCTCGACCCGCTGATGGTACGACCGAGCTTCGCGATGGATCCGCCCGCCAAGCCCGCCAAGCCCACCGAGCCCAAGAAGGCGTCGAAGCCCGAGCCGACCGAGCCGAGCGGACGGCGGCGCATGCGGCGTCTTCTCTTCTGGGCCATCGTCGTCGAGCTGGTCGGCCTTGCGGTGTTCGTCGCCGTGCTCCTCATCGGAGAGCGGTCGCGCCTGTCGCTGATCGCGCTCTATGCGCCTCGTCAGCCGCTGCTCGTCGTCACCGTCCTCGGAGCGGTGCTCGCGCCGCTCACGAAGCGCCGCGTGCGCACGCTCTTCGTGCTGCAGGTGCTCGCCGTTCTCGTCGTGCTCTTCCCCGTGATGGGCCTGAAGCTCGGCGGCTCGCGCACGTCGGACTTCCCGGTCCGCCTCGCGACGTACAACGTGTACTTCGGGAAGCTGAGCCGACCGGCGCTCCTCGAGGAGATCGCCGCGATGCCGGCGGACATCATCCTCCTCCAGGCCACGTACGACTCGATGGGCGATCGCGTGAAGGAGCGCTTCCCCGACCGCTTCACCCATCGCGAAGACGATTTCGTCCTCATCACCCGCTACAAGATCACGTCGGTCGACGTCCCGCCGCCGCTCGCCGATGGCGCGCTTCCCAAGTTCGTCGGCTACGTGCTCGAGACCGATGCCGGTCCCTTGCGCGTGTTCAACGTTCACCCGTTCTCACCGCGCCACGCGCTCGTCGAGGACGAGCAGACGGGCGACAACATCCGCCATCGCGAGGAGCAAATCGCCGCCGTGGTCGCCGCCGCCCGACGACCAGGGCCGCCGTTCATCATCGCCGGCGACACCAACCTGCCCGTGCTGAGCTCGATGGGCCGCCGCTACCTCGGTGACCTGCACGACGCCTTCGACGACGTGGGCTTCGGCTTCGGCTACACGTTTCCCGCGAAGCGACCGTGGATGCGCATCGATCGCGCGCTCGCCGCCGACGGCATCCGCTTCGCCGACGTGCGTGTAGGCAAGCTCGGCGCGTCCGACCATCGCCCGGTATTCGTGGACTTCGACGTCGAAGCCCGTCGTTGAGCCACGGCTCCTGCTGGCTACTGCCAGATCGGACCCGAGTCGGTGACCTTGATCGCCTGCACGTCGGCGCGGAGGCTCTTCGCGACGCCGTTGATCGTCACCGATCCCGCGGAGCTGGTCGCGCCCTTCGCGAAGACCACGCTGTGCGTGCCGTCGAGCGTGACCGTGAAGCTGGTGGCGTCCTCGGCGACGGTGGGCGCGAGCGCAGGCGCGGCGGCGTCCTTGGCCTGGAGCACCGTGAGGAAGTAGCTCTGGGCGGCGCCGGACGTGACCACCTCGAGCCGGAACTGTCCGTTGACGCTCTGCTTCGCCGACTTCTCGTCGATGACGCGCGTGGTGGGGGCCGCCGGGACGAGCACGGTGAGCCGCAGCGCCTGTGCGCCGCTCGTGTACGTGATGTGATTCGGGTCCTCGACGACGGGCGCCTTCTCGAAGTGCGCGAGGAAGGTCTTGGTCACGGCCTCTGCCGTCTTGCCGCTCACCGCGTTGGAAGCCACGCGATCGAGGATGACGGTGGTCTCGAGGCCGCGGAGGAAGACGAGCTCGCGCTCCACGTGCGCCGCCGAGGCATTGTCGCGGTCGGTATGATTGGGATCGCTGTTGCGGTACGCCTTGGTGAGGTCGACGTCGGCATACGCGTAGTCAGTCTGGCTCTCGAGGCGTCGCACCAGCGGCGGCCCGTCGACGCCCTTGTCCGACGGATCGGCGAAGCCGCGCCCGTTCACGAGCAGCGTGTTGTGCGCGACCGTCGATTCCGAATCGACGGAGCCGGTCCCGCCGAAGTCGGTATACGTATCGGAATATCCAACGCTCTCCCGCGATAGCCAACGACCGCCGCGCCAGATCTGGAAATTACCGAAGTCGTAATGGCTATGCCCCACGCCAGCCGACGAATAATCGCCGAGCTGCCAGTGGAATGCGGTGGCGGTCGCGCCCCACACGTTTCGTCCGTAGAAATAGCGCGGACCAGGCGCGTAGTAGTCGAGAGGGAGGGCGCCGTAGTCGAGCGCTTCGCCGCCCTGATCGATGGCCGCGATGTACGGTGACGGCACCGCTCTGGTGACCTTGCTCCACTGCCGTGCGTACTTGCCGACGGGCAGGCAGCCCCAGGAGATTCCGGCCTGGGTCATGAAGTCGGCAAAGCGCGTCGCCGAGTTGCGCTGCTGCCAGGACTCGTCGTCGTTGAACGGGAACATCTCGTAACCGGTATTGTCGTCGACGGCGCTCGTCGTCAGACCGGGCGTGGTCGCGTAGACGAGATAGAACACCGTGGTCTTGAAGAAGTCGGTCTCGTCGTAGAGGCTTCGCCCGTAGAGGCTCGCGCTGACGAACGGCGCGACCGGATAATCGGACATGTACGCGCCGTACTGCGAGCCCTCTTGCGGAATGCCTCCGCGTCCGTCGCCGTTGGACGTGGCCTGCGCGAAGGGCAGGAACGAGTCCTTCCAGCGCGCGCCGAGGCCGTGCGCAAGAAGCTTGTCCGCGTCGGGATGCTCTTGCTGGGTGATGATGCCCCATTCGATCTCGTTGCGGAGATAGCCCCAGAAGTAGTTGTTCTCGGGCATGTCGTGGCCGCCCCACGTGAGGTCGGCGGCGCGCGCGACGTAGCCGTTCCAGCGCGTGGCCAGGTTGGTCTTCTGATCGCTCGTCAGCTTGTCGAAGCACCAGTCGTAGACCATCGCCGCTTGCTCGCCGTCGAAGCGGAGCTGATCGGACGCGACGTTGAAGTCGCTGTCGGGGACGGTCGTGCGCATGGCCCACGTGATGGCCCGCGAGCAATCGTCGTCGCCGCTCACGGCATGGACGAAGATCTGACCCGTGAAGTCGTCGTCGCGGGGATCCTGCGGATGGCTCGCCAGCCAGGTCTTCGCGCGCGCGAGCCGCTCGGTCGTCCACCAGAGCCGCGGATGCGCGGCGGGGATGGTGAGCCCGTTGGTCGCCGTGCCAGCGGCGGTCGAGAGATCATGCGGACACGTGCCGTCGGCGGTCGGGAGCGTTCCGGTTCCGGGACCGCCGGAGCCACCGGAGGACGAGGGGCCGCCCGGACCGCCGGAGCTGCCGGCGTCGTCGCTGCCTCCCGAGGAGCCACAGGCGACCATCGCGATGAGCGCCGCCGGCGCGATGGTGAGGGCACTACGAAGACGAGTGTGCATCGTGCGCGGACCCTAACACGTCATCTGTGCAGCCGCCGCCAGGCGCGGCGTTCGCAAAACGCACGGGTCACATCGGCTTGAGTCGGGTGTAGCCGAACAGCAGCAGCAACAGCACCGCATCGAAGATGGCGATACCCAGGAGATCCTTACGTTCTATCCGCACCTCGAAGGTCGGATGCTCGCTCCGGACGAGGCCGTAGAGGGCACCGGACATTCCGAGCCAGACGAACAGCAGCTGCTTGTAAGTGAACGAAAGAAAGAAGATTCCTACCCCCATTCCGATCCACGAGACGATCAGCGCCGTCGCGAGTCGTTTGATGTCCGGATTGAGCTCGGGCGGTCCCTTCCGCACGATGGTGAGCGGGATCTTCACCGACATCCACAGGAGGCCGGTCCACGCGAACATGCCGGGAATACCGAGCTCGACGGCGACCAGCAGGTAAGAGTTGTGCGCCGTCATGCGGCGTATCTCGTAGAATTGATCGATGCCGAGCCCGAAGAAGGGCCGATGCATGAACTCGGTGACCGCGTCGTAGAGGAGCTCGAGGCGCTCGTCGGTCGACGAGTCTGCCGCGGTGCCTTCGCGGCCTCCGAGGAGCACCACCGGAAGCGCGAGCGCCGCGCCCGCGAGCAGGCCCTTCCAGCGGAAGCGCGACCAGAAGTAGACGGCGAAGACCACGCCCACCACGAGCTGCCCTCCGCGCGACTGCGTGAGGATGACCGCGTAGAGCGCGAGGCCGAGCATCGCGAAGGCGATGCCGGTGGCCCACTTCTTCTTCAGCCCGGCGCTGATCGCGAAGAGGAGCGGGATGACGATACCGAGATAGACCGACAGCTCGTTGGGATCGCCGAGCTGCCCGCGCCAGCGAACGCGCCGCTGGATCGACACCGTCTTGAAGAGACCGATCCGCTCGCACACGTAGTCGATGTCGGTGCGCCCGTTCTCCGAGCAGTCGTGCTTCGTCGCGCACGTTCGTCCGTCCGACGTACCGGGATCGCTGTCGATGGCCTCGCCGGCGCTGATCGGGAGCTCGATGCACACCGGCTCGACATGCGCTTGGTGGACCGCCACCCCGGCGACGAACACCGCGAGCACCACCAGCAGCACCATGAGCGCGCGCAGCCGCGCGTAGCTGCGTGCGCCGTACATGACGATGAGCATCGCCGCGGTGGCGATCGCCGAGCGCGTGGTGGCGAGCCCCAGGCCTTCGCGGCCCAGCATGAGGACCGACGAGAAGTACGACGACGCGAGGAACGCGCCGAGGAAGGGGAGCTGCGGCGAGTACGCGTGCTTCTCTCGCTCGGTGGCGAAGTCCCATGCGAGGCCCAGCCCCGCGAGCCCCGTGAGCACGTCGAGCAGGCGGAAGTCCTCGAGGAACGGCCAGATCTCCTGCGGCCGGAAGACGAGGACGAAGACGAGAGCGATCGTCGCGAAGAACGACACGGGGCTGTCCGGTGATAGCACGCCGCCGTCGGGCGCTTGTATGCTGAGCCCACTGCGCGATGGGTGTCCTCCGAAAGATCCGCAACAAGCACCTCGATCGATGGTTGCCGGGGTGGGCACGCCATCTCGGGCGCCGGGCGCTCACGCGTACCCACGAGGGCCCGCGGCATCTCCTGTTCGCGCTCTGCGATCACTACGAGCCGCTCTGGGGCAAGGCCGACGAGGATCGCGGCCGACAGCGGGTGCACGCCTGGCACGAGGGTTATCCGCGGCTCGTGGATCGCTATCGCGATGCCGACGGTCACAAGCCGCGTCACTCGTTCTTCTTCCCCGGCGAGCAGTACCGGCCGCACTACCTCGACTCGCTGGCCGATCTCGCGCGCGCCGGCCTCGGCGAGGTGGAGGTCCACCTCCACCACGACGGCGACACCGCCGCCACGCTCGAGCCGCAGCTCCTGGAGGCGCTCGACAACTACGCGAAGCACGGACACCTCGCGCGCGATGCCGACGGACGCTTGCGGTATGCATTCATCCACGGCAACTGGGCGCTCGCCAACGGCCGCGACGACGGCAAGTGGTGCGGCGTCGACGAGGAGCTACCGCTGCTGTTCCGCACCGGCTGCTTCGCCGACTTCACGTTCCCGTCGGCGCCTGATCAGTGCCAGCCGAACATCGTGAACCGCATCTACTGGCCGACCGGCGATCTCTCCGCGAAGCGCTGCTACGAGTCGGGCGAGCCCGCGCGCGTCGGGCACGTGAAGAACGATCGCCTCCTGCTCGTGCAAGGTCCGCTCGCGCTCTCACGGCGTCCGGAGCGCCTTGCGGTGCGCATCGAGAGCGCCGAGCTGCGCGCCAACGACCCGGCGACGCCGAAGCGCGCGCGGAGCTGGGTAGAGCAGGGCATCCACGTCGAGGGACGTCCCGAGTGGATCTTCGTGAAGCTCCATACCCACGGCGCGCCCGACAAGGAAGGCGCTTCACTGCTCGGCGACGGAGGGCATGCGCTGCATCGCATCCTGACCACCGAGTACAACGACGGTCAGAAGTGGATCCTCCACTACGTCACGGCACGCGAGATGTACAACGTCGCCATGGCCGCGATGGACGGTCGTTCGGGCAACCCGAACGACTACCGCGATCACGTCCTCGCGCCGCCGCCCGTCGCTGGCGCGTGATCGCGCCAGTCCGGCGCGAGCGCGTACTTCACGAGGCCGACGCCAAACCCGATCCCGTGCGACAGGTGGAGCACCGGGAAGATGGCGGCGACAGCGGGCGCGAGCGTCCATCCGTGACGGCGCGACACGCGCAGCGCCTCCACCACCGCGAGCGCGCCGTAGGCTCCGAACGCGAAGGGCGCGAGCGGTCGCCATGAGCGCTTGAGAAGCAGCGCTGCTCCGCCGGCCACCATGAGGAACGGAATGGCGGGACGCGGCGTGGGGAAGCTCTTGTGCTTGAGGAGCGTGCGCGCGCGGCCCTGTCCGTAGCGGTAATACTGGCGCGAGAGGGAGCGGAACGAGTCCCGCGGCGCGTAGTGCACGACGATCTTCTTGCTCAGATAGATCTTCCCGCCCGCCCCGAGGATGCGCTGATTGAGCTCGGCGTCCTCGTTGGTGATGGCGTGAGGATCGTAGCCGCCCACCGATTCGATCATGCGCTTCCGAAATGCGCCGAGGAATACCGTGTCGACGAAGCCCTCGGCGTCGGCGCTTCGATAGCGCGCACCACCGACCGCGACCGGGCTGTCCAGCGCAGCGCAGAGCGCGCGCTGGAACCAGGTCTCGGGGCGAGCGCGCTGCGCACCGCCGACGTTGGCGGCGCCGGTCTCCTCGAGTACGCCCACGCACTGGCGCACGTAGTCCGGTGCGTAGCGGGCGTGGACATCCATGCGGATGATGATCTCGCCGCGCGCCGCCTCGATCATCGCGTTCATCGCCACGGCCTGCAATTTACGGGGATTGTCGATGACGCGGATACGACCCGGCCGCCGGGTGGCGATGCCGGCGAGGATCTCGCGGGTACGATCGGTGCTCATGCCGTCGCCGATCAGCACCTCGATGCAGGACGCCGGATAATCCTGCGCGAATACGTCGTCGAGGCACGCCTCGATGTAGCGCTCCTCGTTGAAGCACGGGATCGCGATGGTCACGACGGGTAAGCTCGATGCCTCGGCCATGCCCGCTGACCTTAACACAGCCCGCCTGCGCATCGCGCAGGTGGTCCTTTCGCTCGACATTGGCGGGCAGGAGCGGCTCGTCGTCCGCATCGCGCACGCCCTCCGCGACCGCGGTCACGACGCACACGTCGTGACGCTCACGCGCGGCGGTGCGCTCCGGTCCGAGCTGGGGTCGATCCCGGTCCACGAGGTCCCGCGCAGCGCCGGCTTCGACCCGCTGCTCTACGCGAAGCTGTGGCGGACCTTTCGCGCGCTCCGGGCCGACGTCGTCCACACGCACAATGCCGCGCCGCTCATCTACGGGGCGCCCGCCGCCAAGCTCGCGCGCGTGCCGCGGATCATCCACACCAAGCACGGCGATTTCCGGTACCCGGCGCGCGCGCTCCGGCTCGCGCGCACCGCCACGCGCTTCGTCGACGGCTTCGTCCCCGTGTCCATCGAGACGGCCGCCGCAGCGGCGCGCAAGGAGCGTCCGGATCCGCGGCGCGTGACGGTCATCGAGAACGGGATCCCGCTCGCGGCCTTCGGGCGCGACCCATCGGCACGCGCGGCGGTGCGCGCCGAGCTCGGCATCCCGGCGGCCGCGACGGTGGTGGGCTCGGTCGGTCGTCTCGTGCCGGACAAGGACTACCCGCTCCTCGTGCGCGCGATGGCGCCGCTCCTCGCCCCGTCGGTGCGCCTCGTCATCGTCGGTGAAGGCGTCGCTCGGCCGGCCATCGAGGCCGCGGTGGACGCGACGATACCTCGTGAAAATAGGCAGTTTGTGACGCTCGCCGGCGCGCGTCACGACGTTCCGCGCGTGCTGAGCGCGTTCGACGTCTTCGCTCTCAGCTCGCGAACCGAGGGCCTTCCGCTCGCGTTGCCCGAGGCCATGAGCTCGCATCTCCCGGTGGTGGCGACCGCGGTGGGCGGCGTCCCCGGCATCGTTCCCGACGACGCGGGCATCCTCGTCGCCCACGGCGACGAACCGAGCTTCACTGCCGCGCTGCGGCGCCTCCTCGACGACGGCGCCGCACGGGAGCGCATGGGCGAAGCGGGGCGTCGCTACGCGCTCGGGCGCTTCGCCGAGGACCGCATGGTCGACGACTACCTCTCCCTTTACATTCGCCCTAGCGGCAGATAGCCAAGGGCTGGATGTCACGGAAGCGCGCGGTTGCGATTTGCGCAGCGCTCCTTGCTCTCCTCGCGCCGCTCACGCTCGAGCGGCCGGCGCGCGCGCAGACCTCGCTCACCGAGCGCCTCCGGGTCCAGGGGATCTACTCGACGCAGACCGGGACCACCCCACCGCAGGACATCGCGGCGCAGGTGGTGCCCGAGCTCTCGCTGCTCGACGTGAGCAAGCGCTCCCAGGTCCGCGCCACGTACACGTTCGCGGCGACCGCGCACACCACGCTGCCCGCAGACATCTCGAACCGGCTCGTGCTCACGTCGGCATTCGATGTGTCTAAGCGCACGTCGCTTTTACTCGCGGCCGAGGCCGGCCACACCACGGTGACGAACTCGCTCATCCTGCGGTCGCCGGCCGATGTACCGGCCGGGCAGGTACCGCTCGCCGTCGGCCAGCTCTTCACGTCGAGGGTGGGGGAGGGCGTGAGCTGGGAGGCGAGCAAGGTCCTCCGCTTCACGCAGCTGGCGGATGCCACGTACGTCACGACCATCAACGCTCCCGCGACGTCCTCGGTCGAGGCCTACCTCG
>JAYTZB010000044.1:0-5930 GCA_043742085.1 Polyangiaceae bacterium | reverse complement strand
CTTGCGGTGTCACTGCTCGCGCAGCTGATGACCCCGCCGCGCGATGCGGTGGATCCGCGGATCTCGACCCCGCAAGGGACCGCTCTATCGCGCGAGGATGCCGTGGTCATCGCGATTGCGCGCTCGCTGCTCGCCGTGGGCGGCAAGGTCTATCGAGGGCTCGTGGCAGAGCGGGCAGAGCGGAGCCCCGAGGCATTGCGGGCGCAGTTGAAGAAGCTCCTCGCGGCCTGAGCGTCCGGGGCCGATCGATCGCCGGCGTCGCGACGCGCGTGGCAACTCGAGCGACCAGGTTTGCGGATCGCCGTGTCGTGCTACGACCAAGAGCCAGCGAGCAAGCCGAGGCTTTTGGTCGAGCCCGATGACAGACGAAGACAACGAAGCTCCGCCCGGCGGTACCGTGACCGTGCCGCCACCCGAGGGGGAAGAGGATCCATACGGGGCGCCGACGCGCGTCGCTCCCATGGCGCACACCGTGCTCGCCGAGCTCACGCGGGCTCATGCGGAGACGAGCGCGACAGCGAAGGCGAATGCGCTCGCAAAGGCGAACGCGAGCGCGAGCGCGAGCGTCGCGAAGGTCAACATGACGGCGGGTGTGAACGAGAGCGAGGACGAGCTCGCGGCCCTCGCCGCCGCGGCGACGCATGCCGTCGCTCCGCCCATGCCGGAGGCGGACTCCGTGGCCGTTCACGTGCAGTCGGGCCGTACCGTGCCGCTCACCTCCGAGCTGCTCGCGCAGGTCATCAAGTCGGTCGACGACAAGCGCGCGCAGCGAACCGCGGATGCCGCGCGAGCCAACGCCGCCGGGGCGCCGCCGCCGCCGGTCGCGCCCGGGCCGGGCGTCGCCGTCCCGAAGCGCCAACCGAGCTCCGTGCTTGCGCTGGTGCTCGTGCTCGTGCTCGGCCTCTCGGTGCTCGCCGTGGGTGTCGTCATGTTCCTCGACGCCATGGAATGACGGTCGGCGCCCGGTCCACTCCGACAACCCCGGCCGCCCGGAGGACTGGAGGCGGGGGATGCGGGTGGGGCGTGCCGGTGCCGACCACGCATGGAGCGGAGATCCGCCACACGACGCCGCGCCATGTGCGGCGTGAGGCCGCAAAACTATCCGCATCGGGATGCGGCAAATCTTGCTCCGTGGGTGCGTCACGGACGTGCTCACCCCGATGGACCGCAACGGACAGAACGAACAGGAAGGCGCGCGATGGCGATGATCTCCCGGCTCCGATTGGCGGCGTTGCGCTGATGCCCTCCACGAACGACGCGCCGCCGATCTCGCAAGGGCGTCCGCTGATCCTCGTCGTCGACGACTTCGACGACAACCGGCTCCTCTACGTGAGCACCATCGCAGAGGCTGGCTACGCGGTCGACGAGGCGACGAACGGCCAGGAGGCGCTCGACAAGATCGGCTCCATCCGGCCGGCCGTGATCATCATGGACCTCTCGATGCCCGTCGTGGACGGCTGGGAGGCAACGCGGAGAATCAAGGCCGACCCGCGGACCGCCGACATCGTCATCATCGCGGTCACCGGGCACGCGACGAACTACGGCCTCGACCGCGCGAGGGAAGCGGGCGCCGAGGCGGTTCTGACGAAGCCGTGCCTGCCCGAGGACCTCCTCCGCACGATCAGCGCGCTCATTCCGGCCGTGCCGCGCAGCGGCTGACGATCCGTAGCGGCTGACGCGCGTGCGGTCGGGCGCCCATCCAGGTTAGGCTCGCCCGCATGGCGAAGCTGTCACGCGAGTTCACCCGCCCGCAATGGCGGACGCTCGTCGTGCTCTGGGTGACGTACGGAAGCTTCTACCTGTGCCGGGTCAACGTCGGACCCGTGCGAACGGAGATCGAGAAGGACCTCGGCATCGGCGCCGTCGAGATGGGCGTCGTGCTGGGCAGCTTGAAGATCGGTTACGCCATCGGCGAGCTGGTCAACGGTCAGCTCGCCGAACGCTTCGGTCCGAAGCGCGTGCTCCTGTTCGGAATGATCGGCTCGCTGATCGCCAACGTGCTGTTCGCCTTCGCGGCCTCGCTCCTCGCGTTCCCCGGCATGGCGGAGGTGCTTCCGCCCGTGGCGCAGTGGCTGACGCACTTCACGCCCGCGGGCTCCGGCGTCGCGCCGATCGCCGCGCTGCTCGCGCTCCTCGCGTTCCTGAACGGCTATTTCCAGGCCGCGGGCTGGCCTCCGACCGTGAAGGTCATGTCGAACTGGTTCACGGCACACCAGCGCGGACGGATGATGGGCGTCCTCGGCACGAGCTACCAGCTCGGGTCGGCGCTCACCATCTCCGGCGCCGGTCTGCTCGCGACGGCGTTCGGAAACTGGCGTGCGGCGTTCCTCGTGCCGGCTTCGCTCTTCTTCCTCTCGACCGTTCACGCGCTCCTCCGGCTGCGTGAGAAGCCCGAGAGCGCCGACCTGACGACGGAAGACGGCGACAAGAAGACGCCGCTCGCGCTCCTCGCTGCGCCGCGCTTACCGGTACGGGACGCGCTCTGGCTGACCCTCAGCAACCCGCGGATCTGGATCCTCGCGGTCGGGCTCTTCGGGCTCGACGTCGTTCGCTATGGGTTCCTCGACTGGGCTCCCGGTCACCTGCAGAAGGCGCAGGGTTCGGGCATCAGCGCGGCGGCGCTGAAGACCGCCGTCCTTCCGCTCGCGGGAGCAGCCGGCGCGCTGGTGTCCGGCTGGATCACCGATCGCTACTTCCAGAGCCGTCGCGCGCCGGTCATCGCGATCCTGCTCCTCGCCGCTGCCGTGTTCACGCTGACGTACTCACGCGTCGTCGAGATCGGCGTGGTCCCGACCGTGCTCTGTCTCGGCGCGATCGGCTTCTGCGTCTACGGCGCGCAGATCCTCATCGTGGGCACCGCCGCGCAGGACTTCGCGCGCGGAGGCGCGACCGCAGCCGCGGCAGGGTTCATCGACTTCATGGGCTACGTCGGCGCCTTCAGCGGAGACATCGTGACCGGATGGCTCCTGAAGACGCGAACCTTCTCGACCGCGATCACGTTCTGGGCGGCCGCCGCGGTCGTCGCGGCGCTCTGCGTGGCAACGCTGTGGCGCGCGCGACCGCTCGAGGATACGTCGCCGACCGCGTGACGATTGCTGCGCGCGTGGCTAGCGGGCGGCCGAGCAACGGATGTTGCACTGGAAGTCGCCGTGGCAGTGACAGGGATCAGCGGCCTTCGTGGCCGCAGGCTTCGGCGACGACGGCGCGCTGAAGCCCGCCTTCGCCTTTCCCGCGCCGGCGCCGGCGCGCGCCTTGGCGCCCTTGGCCTTCTTCGACGTGGCAGCATCGGCCGTAGCGTCGTCGTCCGACACCGCGGGCTGCGATGCCGCAACCGGAGCGGGATCGGCGACCGGCGCGGGAGGCGCGGCGGCAGCCGGCGCCGCCGCTTGCGTGATCGGCGCGCGCGCGATGACGGCGGGCTTCTCACCGCGGAACGCGAAGACGACACCGACGGCGCCGAGGATCAGGAAGAGACCGGCACCGGCAGCGATGGCGATGGTCTTCGCCTTCGACGCAGCACGCACGGGAACGCCGTCGGCGAACGAACCGTCGGCGTCCATGGCGAACGCCGCGGGCGGCGGCTCGCTGCCGAACGGCGACGCGCTCGCGAACGGGCTCGGCGGCGGCCGCGTCGACTTGAGGGCGCGGAGATCGATGATGCCGTCGTCGTCGTGAGCCAGGTTCATGGTTCCGTTCCTGTCGAGGCGTCAGGGCCGCTGAGGCCGCGATGATCTACGACTTTTCCCGGTTCGCGCAACCGAACCATGGCGGCTTCATGGTCATGACCGACCCGGCTTGGAATTTTCGTTTCGCACTGGAAACACGGCCGGCGCTCGCGTCGTGAGCGCGACGTCGACAGCTTCCGTCAGCGGGAACGCGGGCCGTTCACGACGCGCTGCATCTCCGCGCGGCGGAAGCCCGCGGGGAAGTCGTCGAGATAGCGCGATGCAGCCGCGCGCGCGTCGGCGTCGCGCCCATCGCGCAGCGAACGAACCACCTCGAGATACGCGGCGTCCTCGCGCGCGCCGTCGCCGTTCGCGTTCGCGTTCGCGTTCGCGCTCGCGTTCGCGTTCGCGCTCGTCCGGGCAGGGCTCCGGCGCCACGCCTTCCCCGCGTCGACGGTCACCGGGGCACGATCCGTGAGCGTCACGACGACGCGTCCTTCATGGACGCTCACGCGCTCCGTGCGGCGATGGGCGACCACGACGTCGAAGGCGGTCCCGACGTCCTCGATCTCGCCGTCGGGAACCGCGACCAGCACACGACGGCCGCCAGCCGGCCGTTGCACGCGGAGCCGCAGCGTACCGTCGGTCAGCTCGAAGCGATCGACGTCGGCCGCGGTCGTCCTCGTGAAGCGAGCGCCGTCGGAGGACGTCACCTCGACGCGAGTCTGTTCGCTCTCGACGAGAGACGGCAACGGCTCAGTCAGCGACCCCGGCGAGCCCGGCGACGCTTGCGCGTCCGCCGCGACCTGCCCTTGCGGCTCCGCAGGCTGCGCCGGCGACGCAACCCGGCGCGCCTCCGTCGCCTGGACGCCGTGCGGTCGCGCACGCCACGACCCGAAGGCGACCGCGCCGAGCACCATCGCTGCGAGCAAGAGCGCGGCGATGGTCGCCCGCGAGCGAGCACTGCGCGCGCTGGAGCGCACGCGACCGGTCTGCTCCGCATCGACGGCATCGAGCACGCGATTGCGCAGCCGTCGCAGTGAGACGTCGTCGACGTCGCCGCCGAGGCCGCGCAGACCCCGCGCGAGCGCCGCGAGGGCCTGCGCATCGCTCGCGCATGACGCGCACGTCTCGATGTGCGCGTCGTGCGTCTGCCGGGCCCTGCCCGTCAGGCGCCCATCGCGCGCAGCCTCCGCTTCCCAGGCGCGAGGGCATGGGGTCATCGCGAGCCCTCCTCGTAGAACGCGCGCATCTCGCGGCGCGCATGATGGAGCCTCGTCCACACGGTGCCGACGGGCACGTCGAGCATCGACGCGATCTCCTCGCACGTGAAGCCCTCGACCTCGGCGAGCAGGAGCACGACCCGCTTCGACTCGGTGAGGCGGTCGAGGCCCTTGCGGAGGTCGTTGCGCTCCTCGTCCGGCTGCGATGTCGATGCGCCCGTCACGGCGCCCGCGTCGAACCGGAGCAGCGCGCGCGCCAGCCTCGCGAACGAACGACGCCGTTCCTGGACGAGGTGCGCGGTGATGCCGAAGAGCCACGAGCGCGCGCTCGCGTGGCGACTGTCGAACGTCGCCGCAGAGCGGGCGGCGCGCACGAACGTCGCCTGGACGAGGTCCTCGGCGTCCTGCGCGCCGGTGCATCGGGTGGCGAAGCCGAGCAGCGCGCTCGCGTGGCGGTCGTAGAGCTCGCCGAGCGCGCCGACGTCGCCTCGACCGACGCGACCAAGGACGTCGGCATCATCGGATGCCGCGACCGGCGCAGGTCGCACGAGCCGCAGGGAGCGATTCGTCATGGTGCCGTCCACGCCAGCCCGGCGCTGAGGCCCGCGCTCCACGAAGGCAACGCGGGCAACCGCGGATCGAGCTGCGTCACGCGTCGGAGCCGCGACGGCGACACATCAGCGTCGACCTCGATGATGGGCCGCAGTGCGGATTTTCCGAACGAGAGACGACCGAACGCGCCGAGGCGCACGTCCGTGGAGCTCAGCGAAGACTCGCCCGCAGCGCCCGACTCGAAGGTCTGCGTCTCGACGGCGAGCCGCGGCGAGACTCCCGCGTCGAGGCTGCCGAAGCCGAGCCTGACGCGTCGCGCGACGGCGATCCCCGCGACGACCGTCTCCATCTCGAAGACGTCGACGAGCGGCGCGCTCTTGGTGCCGAGGACGTCCCACCGAATCAGCGTGCCCAGCAGCCAGTTGCCGACGCGAATGTCCGCGAACCCGGACACCGAGGCGGAGAGGTAGCCCTGCGCAGCGACGCGGCC
>JAYTZB010000043.1:0-3099 GCA_043742085.1 Polyangiaceae bacterium | reverse complement strand
CGGAGGACCGGACCGACAACGGCCTCCCATGCCTCGGCCACGGCACTACGCTCGGGGTCGGCTTTCTCGGGAATGAGAAGGATAAGATCACGCATCGTGCGTGTTGAGCGTAGCAGCTGCTTGTTCGTAACCGTCCGGCGACCACCGTCGAGACAGCGGGGTTCAGCGTGATTCGCCCGCCGCGGCCCACGCGCCCGGCAGAAGCTCGTCGATCGCGTTGGCCGGGTGGTCCTGCACGCGCGTGAGCACGTCGACGAGATAGTCGAACGGGTTGATGCGGCGGGATTCGCACGTCGCGACGAGCGAGTAGAGTCCCGCGAGACTCTTGCCGGCGGCGACGTCCCCCACGAAGAGATAATTTTTTCGGCCCATCGCGATCCGACGAAGGGACCTTTCGGAGGCGTTGTTGTCGAGTGGAACGCGAGCGTTGTCGAGAAATACGCCCAGCTCCTGCCATTGGCCGAGCGTGTACCGGATGGCGACGCCGAGCGGGCTCTTTGGCGGGTGCCGTGATTGGTGCCCATCGAGCCATGCCTTAAGGCGATCCCGGATCGGCGCGGAGCGAAGTTTCCGAAACTCCAAGTGTGAGTTTGTGAAGAGTCCGTGCTCCTTCGCCTCGTGCTCGACGCGGTACAGATCGGTGATGAGGTCGAGCGCCTCCTGCGCGACGGGCGCGGTCTTCAGCGACTCGAAGAAGTAGCGGCGGACGTGCGCGAAGCACGCGGCGCGGCGCCGGGTCGAGACCTTCTCGATGTCGTTGTAGCCGCTGTATCCGTCAACGAGCAGCACGCCATCGGTGCCCTCGAGCAACGCTTTCGGCGTTGCGCCCGAGCGGCTATCGGCGAAGTGGTACGCCACGTCGAAGTCGCCGGTCGCGTCGGCGGCGCCGAACGTCCAGACGAAACCCGTCTTCGGCTTGCCGCCGGCATCCTTCAAAATCCGAAGCCGTGTCTCGTCCGCCAAAACGATATCGCGTTTGCGAATGACATCGAGCAGGCGCGTCCAAACTGGCGCGAGGAGGGCCGAGGCACGGTGAAGAAGGTCGTTCATCGTCGACCGCGCGACAGGAACGCCCTTGCGCGCGAGCTCCTTCTCCAAGCGGTAGATCGGCAGGTGGTCGGCGCACTTCGCCACGGCGATGTGAGCGAGAAAGCTCGCGCCGTACTGGCCTTTCTCGACGACCTTGGGCGCGCCCGGCGCGGTCAGCACGCAGCCGCCGCAGCGGCAGCGCAAAACCTCCTGCACGTGCTCCAGCCGCACGAACTTCGCAGGCACGAACTCCCACACGAAGGTGCTCTTCCCGGGGCCGATCGGCGCGAGGTCGGTTCCGCCGCACACCGTGCACCGGCGAAGCAGGTCGGGCACTTTGTGCTCGACCCTAACAGTTGGAGTTTGGGCTTTCGCCTCGGCGCGGGCGCGGCGCGTGGCCTGCGCCTGCTCGGGCGTTATCGGCTCGCCCGTCTTCACCTTTGGCAGCTTGCTTCGCTCGCTTCGAGCTCCGTAGAGCGACTTCTTGAGCTGCGCGTTCTCGTGCTCGAGCTTGGCGAGCCGGTCATCTTGCTTCGTCAGCCGGTCCGCAAGCTCGGCCACGACCTTCTGCAGCGAGCAGTCGTGGTCTACCGGCGGAATGACCATCGACCAGGTTTGATCACACTCGACGATCTGTGTCGATCCCCTTTTCTGCGTCTGGGGTCCATCGCGCGAGACGTCGCGCGTTGAGGTCGATTCCGTCGAGGAGCATTGCGAGCTGCGCGGGCTCCATCTCGACGTGCTTCCGTCGTGCGTCGACGATCGGAAGCTGGAACCGGCCTTTTTCGAGCCGTTTCATGTACAGGACGAAGCCCGAGCGATCCCAGAAGAGGATCTTCACCTTGTCCTTCGCCTTTCCGACGAACACGAAAAGGTGGCCGTCGTACGGGTCTCGCCGAAGCGCAGCCTCGACGATCGCGCGCAGACCATCGATGCCGTTGCGCATGTCGGTCAGCTCGGTGGCAAAGTAGATGCGAACGCTCGGCGGCAATCCGAGCATCAACCGCGCTCCAGCAAGGCGACGACCCGGCCGAAGGTCTGCTCGTCAAAGTCGCGGCCCACTTTGATCATGTGCCCGCTCCGCAGCAGCACCGTCACCGGCTCTCCTCGGCGCGATTCGGCGATGGCAGTGCCTCTCCGCTCTGTGACGTGCACTGGCAGGAGCGTCAGCTCTTGGGCCTTCTCGGACGCGACGCCGAAGCCGAGCCTTTTTCTCCACCAGTACATGCGCTGCGGCACGATGCCGCGCCCCCGGGCATACGCCTCCATGGGCTTGCCGCTTTTTCTCCACGCCTCGAGCACGCCGCGCGCCTCGATTTCCGTCCATTGACCGTGCGCCATGGCCACCTCCGACGGCGGCTACGATCGCGGACCTGACCTACAACGTCACGTCGTCCATCGCCGGACGGTTACTGTTGTCGAGGCACTGCGGCGTTTCGTCGTTCGAGTGGGAACCGCCGTACGAGCTATGGTCGACTTTCAAGCACGTCGTGCCGTAGGACATGGTCTTCGTCTTGTGGAGCGCCTGCTCCGACGTCGGATCGGGTGGGCCCGAGCTCGCGTCCGAGCATCCAATCATGAGCGAGAGCAGCGACGCCACGGCAAGCGGTAGAAGTATTGTGTGTCTCATGCCGCCCCGTCGGTGCAGTGCGCGCCTTGTTGCGCAAAAAGTGATTCGCTCGTGTCGATCCTTGGCGGGGAAGGGTGGCACTGGCTTGTGGCCGAAGCGTTGTTCGGTACCGTGAAGTCCGTCCGCGCGTCTTCGTCCGTTACGGGCTCCGTTCGTTCAGAAGTCCCCAACAAGTGCGAAAGAGGTCCGATTCCCAGCGATTTCGTGTGCGACGCCCACTCGCGCGACACTTGATTCGAACTCGGCGTCGACTCGCCGCGCACTCCGTTTGAACTCTATCCGCGCTCCTGTCCCGCGCCACGCGTGTCCAGCAGGTCCTTCGCTAACACTTCTGCCCAACTCGATGGGTTACACATTCCAGCTCGTCGGGTACGTCGCCCAGCGAGATCGTCACACGTCACCGACGGGGCCGGTGACGTGCGCCGGCTCGGTAGGGACGG
>JAYTZB010000042.1:0-8067 GCA_043742085.1 Polyangiaceae bacterium | reverse complement strand
ACGGTAGCGCCATGGAACGACGCAAGAAGCCGATGAAGTCCCCGTTCGTCGTCACGATCTCGGTGGCGGCGGTCGCTGCCGCCTCACTGGCGGCGGTCGCGTGCGGCGGCAAGGTCCCGACCGACGGCGTCGGGAGCAGCGGATCGAGCGGCTCGAGTGGCAGCAGCGGGTCCAGCGGATCGAGCGGCAGCAGCGGCATCGGCAATCCTCCCGCGCCGATCACGTGCACGAGCCAGACGCGAGCGGGCGACCCGTGCTCGAGCGCGTACGGCAACGGCGAATGCTTCAGCGGCTTCAACGGCGCGACGCTCTTCTGCGAAGGCAACGTGTGGGTCGACCAGCCGATCGAGATCAGCAACCCGCCTCCGCCGCCCCCCCAGTGCCCCGACCAGGCGCCGACCGAAGGGAGCGCCTGCTCCTACGTGCCCGACTCGTGCAGCTACGTCGACGGATGTACGGCTCGGCCGCCCAGCGCTCCCGCGGACAAGACCTTCGTGTGCACGTCCGGGACGTGGAAGCGCAGCTCGCCGTCCTACACGGCACTCTGCCCGGCCGACTTCCCCACCGCCGGCTCCTCGTGCGCCACGTGCGCCGGGAGTTATCCTGCAAACTGCGCGTATCCCGCGAACGGCAGCGGCTGTCCGGGTCCGACCGCGGTGTGCAACCCGGGCACGCTCACGTGGAGCGTCGTCATCTCGTCGTGCAACCCGCCGCCCCTCGACGCGGGCGCGGGTCCGTAATCGTCCGGACGTCGGTGTCCGGCGGCGATCGCCTCGGTCACGGAGCCGTCACGCCGAAGCCCGGCATCGCGAGGCGCGCCGGCGATCGCGCGGAGCTCAACGACGGGACGACGGTGGAGGCGTTCCCCTTCTTCGATACGAGCTCCATCGCGGAGCGCGACGACGACCTGCCGCTCTTCTTCCGCGTGTTCCATCCGAAGCACACGCAGCTCGCCTTCACCGGCCTCTTGCAGCCGCTCGGCGCGATCATGCCGATCGCAGAAGCTCAGGAAAAATGGCTCGCCAAGCACCTGCGCCGCGACATTGCAAGCGACCCGCTTGCAATGTCGGTGCGCGTGCTCGAGTTCTGACGTTCAATGGGGCCATGGGGAGGGAGGACGCGATACTCGGTGGCGGGCTGCCGGCCAGCGAGACCGTGAGCGAGAGCGAGGCGATGCTTCGCGCGCTGCTCGACGAGACGAACGATGCCGTTCTCGTCGCCGACGACAGCGGGCGGTACGTCGCCGCGAACCGCGCAGCAGGTCTGCTCTTCGGCGTCGCTCCGAGCGACATCATCGGGAAATCAGTCTCCGACTTCACGCTCGCGGATTTCGATCGAAACAGCGGCTGGAAGCGCGCAAGAGAGGAGGGCCGAGCCAGCGGGTCGTTCGTGCTGACGCGTGCCGACGGGACGACGCGCGACGCGGAGTTTCGGGCGAAGGCCGACGTCATGCCGGGCCGCCATCTGTGCATCATCCGGGACGTGACGGCGACCAGGAGCGCCGAGGACGCGGTGCTGACGAGCGAGCGACGGTTTCGTCTGCTGGTCGAATCGAGCGTCGACGTCTGCTGCATCTTCGACACGGATCGGATTTCGTACGTGTCGCCGACGATGAGGACGATGCTCGGGCACGAGCCTGTGGACGTGGTGGGCACCAGCCCGTTCCGCCTCGTCCACCCCGACGACATCGCGTTCGTGCAGGACGACCTCGAGAAGCTCGTGCGCACACCGAGCCGCACGATGCATCTGAAGGCGCGCATCCTTCATGCCGACGGTACGTACCGGCTCGTCGAGGTCGTCGGCCGCAACCTCTTCGACGAGCCGGCGGTGCGCGGGCTCGTCGTGAACCTCCACGACGTCACCGCTCGTGAGCGAGCTCAGGAAGAGCTCGCGCGGAGCACGGCGCAGCTTCGCGCCATCTTCGACGGCGCGCTCGATGCGATGTTCATCGCCGACGACGACGCTCGATACACGGACGTCAACGCCGCGGGCCTCCGCCTCCTCGGCCTCCAGCGCAGCGACGTCATCGGAAAGAAGACCCACGAGGTCTTCGAGCTGGAGGAGAGCGCGGACGCCAACTGGAGGCGCTTTCTCGCTGCGGGTGAGCTCTCGCGCGAGATGGTGATCGGGCGGGGAGAGTCCGCGCGCCACGTCCTCCTGCGCGGCGGAGCGAACATCTATCCGGGCGCGCATCTCGGAATCTTGCAGGACCTCACCGAGCAGAAGCGAGCTGAACGGGCGCTCGCCGACAGCGAGCGCAGGTTTCGGCTGATGGTCGAGTCTGGCGCAGACGTCGTGCTGGTCGCTCGGAACGGCAAGTTCCTGTACGTGTCGCCGGCGGTGGAGGGAGTGCTCGGCTACGCACCGCAAGACGTCATCGGGACCGACACGCTCGATCTCTTTCACCCCGACGATCGGCCAGTGATCCAGATCTTACGCGATCAGTTCTACGGCCCTCAAAAGCTACGGCACGCGCAGGTCAAGTTGCGGATGCGCCACGCCGGCGGTGAGTATCGCGCCGTCGAGATGACCCTGCGCGATTTCCTTCACGAGCCGACCATCGAGGGCATCGTCGTGAATTTCCACGACGTCACGGAGCGGGACCAGGCGCTCGACGAGCTACGTCTGAGCGAAGCGACGCTCCGCGAGAGTCGCAGAACGCTCGAGCAAGCCCAGGCGATCGCTCACATCGGCAGCTGGTCCGTCGACCTGGAGACGCTCGCCGTGGAGGCCTCGGCGGAGACGCTCCGCATCCATGGGAGCGATGCCCGCGGCGACGGCGACCTTCTCCGACCTCTCTACGCCCGCGTCGATGCCGAAGGGCGCGCGGCGGGTCAGGCCGCCATCACGCGCGCCCTCGCGACCGGCGACGACTTCGCGTTCGACGCGAAGCTGGACGGCGACGACGGACCCCGCTGGATCCATGTCCAAGGCGTCGTGGAGAGGAGGCCGAACGGTCATGCACCCCGGATCGTCGGTACCACGCTGGACATCACCGACCGGCGACGAGTTGAGGAGGAGCTTCGCGCCAGCGAGGCGCGCCACCGCCGCATCATCGAGACGACGAGCGAAGGTGTGTGGCTCCTCGATGCGGAGCGCCGGACCCTGTTCGTGAACCGCCGCATGGCGGAGATCGTCGGCCGAACGCCGGAGGAGATGATCGGCAGGCCTGGTCTCAGCTTCGCCGCGCCGGGCACCACCGAGCAGATGAGGGCCGCCTACGTGAAGATCCGCGACCGGATCGCTTCGCGCGTCGAGACCCCGCTCCAGCGCAAGGATGGGTCGACATGCTGGGTGTCGGTAGCCGGCTCTCCCCTCTACGACGAGGCCGGTAACTACGAAGGCGCGCTGGCGATGGTCACGGACATCACCGCCAGCCGCGAGGCCGTCGAGCTTCGCGCGCGCCTGGCGGCCATCGTCGAGTCGTCGAACGACGCGATTCTCTCGGAGTCGCTCGACGGCACGATCCTCTCGTGGAACGACGGCGCCCAGCGTCTCTACGGCTACCCTCGCGAGGAGGCGATCGGAAGGGCTGCGACGATGCTCGTCGTGCCCGGCCACGAGGAAGAGGTCGCAGGGATGCTCGCCGAGATCGCGCGCGGCCTTCCCCAGCAGGTCGACACGACCCACCGCAGGAAGGACGGCTCGCTCGTCGAGGTCTCGGTCACGATGTCACCCATCCGCGAGACGGACGGCGGGATCGTCGGCGCTTCCGCGATCGCGCACGATGTCACCGAGCGGCGGCGCGCCGAGCGCGCGGAGCGATCGCTGCACGAGGCGGAGGAGCAGCTGCGCCAGGCCCATAAGCTCGAGGCGCTGGGACAGCTCGCCGGCGGCGTCGCGCACGACTTCAACAACCTGCTCTCCGTCATCCTCGGCTACACGAGCATCTTGCTCGACGACCTGGGCGACCGCGATCCGGCGCGTGCCGATGTCGCCGAGATCCACGATGCGGGCGTTCGTGCGAGCGATCTGACGCGACAGCTGCTCGCGTTCAGCCGCAAGCAGGTCCTCCAACCGCGCGTCATCGAGGTCGACGCGCTGCTCGCGCGGAACGAGAAGATGCTGCGGCGGCTGCTCGGCGAGGGCGTCGAGCTCGTGCTCGTGATGTCAGCGGCGCAAAAGACCGTTCGTGCCGATCCGGGCCAGCTCGAACAGGTGCTGATGAACCTCGCGGTGAACGCGCGCGATGCGATGCCGGCGGGCGGCCGCCTGACGCTCGAGGCAGGTCTCACGACGCTCGATGAGCAGGCAGCCTCGAGGATGGGCGTCGAGCGCGGCGACTACGTGACCATCTCGATGACCGACACCGGAGGGGGCGTCGAGGAGGCGGTTCGCGGTCGCATCTTCGAACCGTTCTTCACCACCAAGGAGCAAGGCAAGGGCACCGGTCTCGGCCTCGCCACCGTGTTCGGCATCGTGAAGCAGAGCGCCGGGCACATCGAGATGGAGAGCGTGGTCGGCTCCGGGACCACCTTCCGGGTATTCCTGCCGTCGACGACCGAGCTCCCCGAGGCGGTGGAGACCAGCGACGTCGCCGACTTCCCCACGGCCCGGCCCGGCGAGACGCTGCTCCTCGTCGAGGACGACGAGCGCCTGCGAACCCTCGCGCGCAACGTGCTCCGCCGCGCTGGCTATCGCGTGCTCGACGCCGCCAATGCCGGCGAAGCTCTGCTCGTCTGCGAGCAGCACGAGGGCGCCATCGACATGATGGTCACCGACGTCGTGATGCCGCGCATGAGCGGGCACCAGCTCGCGATTCGACTCCGGGCGGTGCGACCGAGCATGCGCGTCCTCTATGTCTCGGGCTACACGGATGACACGGTGCTGCACCACGGCGTCGAGTCCGGACAGCTCGCGTTTCTCGGCAAGCCGTTCACGCCGACCGCCTTGATCAAGAAGGTGCGCGAGGTCCTCGACGACCCTCAGAACACGTAGGGATTCGCGCCCGGGGTGACCAGCTTCGCGGCGGAGCCGTGGAGCGTCACGGTCCGGCCGCCGCCCTCGACGTGAACGCGGGCGTCCGCGGTGTTGGCCACGGCCTCGTGCGGTCCCAGCATGACGACCAGGCGATCCGGCGTGTCCGGTGACACGTCGACGCCGACGAGGTGACCCTTGCCGTCGAGGAGGAGCCGGCCAGGAAGCTCGCCGTGCAACGCAGGGCGAGCGCCCGGCTGGGAGTAGACGACGACGGTGCCCAGGGCAGGATCGTGCGCGTAGCTGGTCGCGCGCGTCTCGGGAAGCATGTCGGCATGGTAGGCACGGACCGCGTCGAACGCCACCCTACGATTTGCCGCTCCGGAGGTGGCCCTCGGCGGCAGCGAGGAAACGCCCGCGCGCGAGGGCATGGTCGATGATCGGCAAGGGATACGTGCGGCCCAGCTCCACGCCTGCGGCGCGCAGCTCGAGCGGCGGACACTGCCACGGAGTGTGCACGAAGCGCGACGGCATCTTCGCGAGCTCGGGCACCCAGCGCCGGACGTAGGCGCCGTCGGCGTCGAAGCGCTCGCCTTGCGTGACGGGGTTGAAGACGCGGAACCAGGGCTGCGCGTCGACGCCACAGCCTGCCGACCATTGCCAGCCGAGATTGTTGGAGGCCCAGTCGCCGTCGGTGAGGTGCTTCATGTAGTGCGCTTCGCCGAGCCGGAAATCGAGGAGCAGGTGCTTGCACAGAAAGCTCGCCGCGATCATCCGCGCGCGGTTGTGCACGAAGCCCTCGGCAAGGAGCTGGCGCGCGGCAGCGTCGACGACGGGATAGCCAGTGGTGCCGTCCACCCAGGCGCGCCAGGCCTTGTCGTCCTTGCGCCACGGAAAGCCTTCCCACGCGGGACGGAACGGGTGCGTGAGGACCTCGGGCCTCGCGCGGAGGACGTCGTAGGCGAACTCGCGCCACACGAGCTCGTTGCCGAACGTGCGCCAGGCCTTCAGGTGATCCTGCAGGCCGGACTTCGCGGCGTGCCACGTGGCGCGCGCCGAGAGCGTGCCGAACTTGAGGTCCTGCGAGAGGCGGCTGGTTCCCGCGAGACCCATCGCATTGCGGCCGTCCTCGTAGAGAGCGGCGGGTCCCTTCACGAAGTGCGCGAGGCGCGCGCGGCTGGCCTTCTCTCCGCCGGCGACGACCTGTTCGTTCCTCGTGATGCCGATCGACGCGAGCGTCGGTGCCGAGGTGAGCAGCTTCTTCACGGCCGGCGGGATGGCCGGCAGCGGAGGCAGTGCGCGCGGCGCAGGGAGAGGCGCTTCGATGGTCACCGCCTTGGCGAAGGCGCGCCCGAACGGCGTGAAGACGGAGAACGGAGTGCCCGATCCGGTGAGGACCTGACCGGGCGCCGCCATGGTCTCGCCTTCGAACAGCTCGAGCCGGCACCCTTGCTCGGCGAGGGCGTCCGCGATGCGGCGATCACGCTCGATGCCGAAGGGCTCGCTCCAGCGATGCGCGACGACGCGATCGGCCCGAAAGCCCAGTGCAAGGCGAGGAATGACGTCAACGCTCTTGCCGGCGGCGAACAGCAGCTGCGATCCGCGTGCCTCGATGGCGCCGGCGAGCTCGACCAGAGAGTCGACGAGGAACTGCATCCGGCTCGGCAGCTCGCGCGCGCGTTCTGGCGCGAAGAAGTAGGGATCGACGACGAAGAGCGGCACGACCTCGCCGTCGCGAATCGCCGCAAGGAGGGGGGCGTGATCGGCGAGACGGAGATCCTTGCCGCGGAACCAAACGAGCGTACGCATCGGTGCCTTCTCCTTTACTCTGCCATCCGCTTTGCTTCTCACGATTCTCACGATCGCGCAGCTCGTGTACGTCGTGGTCCTCGCGATCTGGATCCTCTTCGAGAAGCGCTCTCCGGTGGCCACGCTGGCCTGGATCCTGGCGCTGATCGCCCTGCCCTACCTGGGCTTCGTGGTGTTCTTCCTCTTCGGGCCGCGGCGTCTGCTCCGCAAGCGGCTCAAGCACAAGCGTGCGCGGGGGGCGGTGACCGCCTCGACGCCCCTCGGCGCGAGCGAGCCGCCGCCCGCGCAGCACGATCCGCGCGTAGAGCAGCTCGTCCACCTCGTGCAGCGGACCGGCGAGCCGCCCGCGAGCCAGTGCGACACCGTCGAGATCTTCCACGATGCGCTGAAGAGCTACGACGCGCTGGAGCAGGCCATCCGCGCGGCGAAGCATCATGTGCACATCGCCTATTACATCTTCGACCCTCGGCGCTCCGGTCAACGCTTCCGCGATGCGCTCATCGAACGCGCGAAGGCCGGCGTGCAGGTCCGCCTGCTCGTCGACGACGTCGGGTCGAGCGCCATCACGCGTCGCTTCCTGAAGCCGATGCGCGAGGCGGGCATCAAATTCGCGCGCTTCAACGAGGTGGCCTTCTCGCGGATCCGGAGCCGCATGGATTTTCGGAACCATCGCAAGATCGTGGTGTGCGACGGCACGGTCGGTTTCACGGGCGGCGTGAACATCTCGGACGACTACCTCCCCGCGGTCACCGGCCCGAAGAAGGCCGCCGACGCGATCCGCGATGCGCGCAAGGAGGTGAAGGGCCACAGCGCGCCGTGGCGTGACACGCACGTGAAGATCACCGGCGATGCCGTGCGCTGGCTGCAGCTCACGTTCCTCGACGACTGGTACTACGCGACGAAGTACGCGGCGCGCGACAAGGTATACTTCCCGCCGCAGACGCGTACCGGGCAGCATCTCGTCCAGATCGTGGCGTCGGGACCGGACCGCGAGGTGGAGCCGATCCAGAAGCTGTACTTTGCAGCCATCGCGACGGCGCGAGAGCGCGTCTACGCAACCACGCCGTACTTCGTGCCCGACGATGCGGTACTGACGTCCCTGACGACGGCGGCGATGCGCGGCGTCGACGTGCGCGTGCTGGTGCCGCGCCGCAGTGACTCCCTGATCGTGACGGCGGCGGCGCGCTCCTACTACGACACGCTGCTGGCGGCGGGCGTGCGCGTCTACGAGTACCAGCCGACGATGATCCACTCGAAGACGCTGGTGGTGGACGACTTCTTCGCGTCGGTGGGCACGGCGAACATGGACAACCGCAGCTTCCGCCTGAACTTCGAGGTGAC
>JAYTZB010000041.1:0-10015 GCA_043742085.1 Polyangiaceae bacterium | reverse complement strand
GGCCGGCGTCGTGGCCGTCCTCGCCGCGTGTGGTAGCCCGCCCGGCGCCAACACCGCCGTCGATCTCAAGAGCCTTCGCTCGAGCGCCAAGGGCTCGGCCGACGGAGAGACGGTGGGGCGCTGGCTCCTCGACGAGATGCTCGCGCCCGGCGGCACGGCGAAGAACGCCGACGACGCGCGCGCGCAGCTCGAGCGCGCGAAGGACAAGGGGCTCTACGCGTCGATCGGCGGCGGCCTCTACGACGAGGTCCACGGCGAGCCGCGCAAGGCCGCGCAAGAATACGTGGCCGCTCTCGGGTTTGCGAAGAGGAGCGACGACCCCTCCGCTCCGCTCGCGGCCTGGTTCGCCTCGCATCATCTCGTGGGCCTTCGCGGCAGCGTCGCGAACCTCTGGGAGCAGAACAAGACCACGCTCCTTCCGATCATCGAGGCGCCCGGTCACGTCGGCTGGCGCTCGCTCGCCGAGCTGCACGAATGGTCGACCGCCGAGGCCCTCGACAAGGCCGAGGTCACCGGCGACGCCTACGACGCGCTCGTCACGAGCCGCATGGGCTGCGCGCGGAAGATCCGCCTCGCCGGTCCCTTCGGGCGCGGCACCGCCGCCGAGCGCCGACGGAGCTTCCCGGCGGAGCGCGCGCCGTGGCCGCCGTCGTGGGATGAGGAGCCGCAGCGCGGGACCATCCCGCACGTCCTCAAGACCGAGCGTCATCGCTGCATGACGGCCAGCACCGAGAAGACCGAGGACGGCGTCTTCTACGCCGAGACGTTCTTCGACGCGCCTGCCGATCGCGATCTGCTGGTCGCCGTGCAGGGCTCGGTCGCGGTCTGGGTCGACGACGTGCTCATCGGCGAGCGCGATCTCCGGCAGTGGGGTGTGTGGCAGCGCTTCGGAGGCGCAGTCCGCGTGGGCAAGGGGCGCCATCGCATCGTGGCGCGCATCATGGCCGACGTCGGATCGATCCGCCTCCTCAACCTCGACGGCACCTCCGCGAGCATCGAGACCGACGACGACGCACGCAAGCCCTACGGCCTCTCGCGTCCCGTCGTGCTCGCCAATCCCAATCCCATCGACGAGCTCATCACGAAGATCGCCGAGGAGAAGGATCCCGCTACGACGCCGCTCGTGACCGTGCTCGGCGCGCATGCCGCGGCCGTCGACGGGCTCAACGACGTCGCCACCGTCATGATCCAGCCGCTCGTGACGCCCAAGGACGCGGCGCCGGTCGCCATCCTCATGGCCGCGCAGTACGCGCGCAGCGATGTGGCCTTCCCCGAGCAGGCGCGTCGCTCCAACGAGAAGGAGCTCTACGTTCGCGCAGCCGCAGCCGACCCGCGCCTCTGGTACGCGCGCGCGTGGCTCGTCCTCGACGACGCCGAGAGCCGTGGCCTCGTCGAAGGCGTCGAGCCCCTCAAGAAGATCGCAGCCGAGGTGCCCGGCGTTC
This sequence comes from Polyangiaceae bacterium, assembly GCA_043742085.1. GTDB lineage: Bacteria > Myxococcota_A > Polyangia > Polyangiales > Polyangiaceae > Labilithrix. Next base: position 8,573 of record JAYTZB010000041.1, on the reverse strand, counting down.
CCGAGGTCACCGAGCAGCTCGCGCGCGTCTACGGCAAGCTGGGATGGCGCGCGGAGCGAATGCGCACCGTGCAGGATCTGGCGCAGCGCTTCCCCGACGACCGCGATGCCATCGCGCTCTACGTCTCCTCGCTCGAGGAAGACGGCTCGCTCGCCGAGGCGGACAAGGTCGCCGAGCGCCTCAAGAAGCTCGACGCCGACTCCGAGGTCGATCTCGATCGCGCCATCGCACGACGCGACTGGAAGGCCGCCATCGCCGAGCTGCGTCGCCTCGAGAAGCGCCGCCCCGATCGCAAGGAGATCGCCGCGCGCATCGCCGACGTGCTCGCGCGCTCCGGCGATCCCAGCGCCGCCGCAGCGCAGCTCCAGAAGGCGCTCGCGAAGAACCCCGCCGACGCCGCCACGCGCCTCCGCATCGCCGACTATTCGTTCGCGAAGGGCGACACGATGGCGCTCCGTCGCGCGCTCGCCGAGGCGCTCCAGGCCGGGTCGAAGGGCCTCGAGATCCGCGAGGCCGTCGAGCTCATCGAGGGCGCGAGCCTGCTCGAGCCCTATCGAACGAACGGCCGCAAGGTCATCAAGGAGTTCGAGGCCTGGGAGAAGAGCGGCAAGCACATGGAGGGGACCGCGGCGCGCGTCTTCGACTACGCCGCGACGTGGGTTCATCCCGACGGCTCGAGCGAGATGCTGGAGCACGAGATCCTCCGCATGCAGTCGCAGGAGGCCGTGAGCAAGGAAGCGGAGCAGCCTCCGCCGGGCGGCCTCGTCCTCAACCTGCGCGTCATCAAGCCCGACGGATCGATCCTCGAGCCCGAGCCCGTTGCCGGCAAGCAGACGCTCACCATGCCTCATCTCGAGGTCGGCGATTACGTCGAGATCGAGCACATCACCGCGAACGCCAGCGAGAACGCGAAGGGCAAGCAGTACCGCGGCCCGCACTGGTTCTTCCGCGAGGCCGACAAGGGCTACTGGCGGAGCGAGTTCGTCGTCCTGACGCCGAAGGATCGCAACGTCGACATCGAGGTGGTGGGCAACGTGCCCGCCCCGAAGACCGCAGAAAAAGGCACCTTCATCGAGCGCCGCTGGCGCGTCGACGAGTCGCCGCCCGCCGTCGAAGAGGCCGACAGCCCGAACCCGCGCGAGTTCCTCCCCAGCGTTCGCGTCGGCTGGGGCATCAACCTCGCCGATACGCTCGTTCGCTACGTCGACGCCGCGAGCGAGGAGACGCCGCTCGATCCACGCATGCGCAAGGTGGCGCGCGACATCGTCGGCAAGATCCCCGCGCAGAAGAAGGACGAGCGCGCTCGTGCTCTCTATCGCTGGGTGGGCGAGGCGCTCCAGGAAGAGAAGGAGACCGACGGCCGCCGCGCCATCACCGGTCGCGCCGGCTCGCGTCAGGCGGCGTTCATGTACCTCGTGCGCCTCCTCGGCATCGAGACCGAGCTCGCGCTCGTGAAGAGCCGCATCGCGATGCCGCCGGTCGGCAAGATGAGCGAGGTCGAGACCTACGACAACGTCGTCGCGCGACTCGACACCGACATCGGCCCGCGCTGGATGGTGGTCCGCGACAAGTTCGCGCCCTTCGGTTACGTCCCCGCCGAGCTGCGCGGACAGCCCGCGATCCGCTTGATTCCAGGCACTCCGCGCGACACGACGCCCGCGCTGGGCGCCGCCGACGGCGTGCTCCTCGAGGGCAAGGCGATCCTCAAGGAGGACGGCTCGGCGACCGTCGACATCGCGCAGAGCTACGTCGGTCGCATGGGCATCGGGCTACGCGCGGTCTTCGATCGAGTGCCCGAGGCGAAGCGAAACGAGTTCGTCGAGACCCGCCTCCTGTCCGCGAACCTCCCGGGTGCTCGGCTTCGCGACCTCAAGATCGAGAACTCCGAGGACCTCGCCGCGCCGCTCGTGCTGCGCATGCACGCGGAGATCCCGCAGATCGCACGGCGCGTCGGAAGTCGGCTGGTGTTGAAGGCGCTCTTTCCCGTGAGCATCTCGCAAGTGGCGTCGCTCGCGACGAGGCAGACGCCACTGCTCCTCGCGTCGTCGTCGCACGTCGAGGTGAGGTTCGAGATCGTGGCGCCCGAGAGCCTCCAGCTCCCGGGCGCGATCCCGGGCGGAGAGCTGCGGGACGGCGACCGCACCGTGACGGTGAGCGACGCCGTGCAAGGGCACTCGATCATGCTGCGGCGCGTGGTGGACATCCCGGCGGGCCGCGTGCAGCCGGGCGTGGAGTACGCGCGCTTCGTGAGCTTCACGCAGTCCGCGGATCAGCTTCTCGAGAAGGAAATCGCGCTCGGACGCTGAAGGAGCGGGAAGGCTCGTGCGTCTTCGTGCGTTACGATGAGCGTCGTGCGCGTCGTTTTCTTTCTGCTCGTCAGCGGGCTCGCGCACTTCCTCGCGGCGCGCTGGCTGCTCTCGACCATGTCGCCGCCGCAGCGGGCTCGCCGCCGGCGGCTCATCCCCGGCACGGCCGCGCTGGGCGCGAGCTTGCTGGCAGGGATGCGCGTCATTTCGACGTTCCACGAGACGGCCTTCACGCGGACGCTCGTCGCGGTGATGATGCTCGAGCTCGGCGCGGTGGTGATCGCGCTGCTCCCGATCGGGATCATGACGCTCGTGGGCCGTACGATCGGCTTCTTCACCCGTCGCGCGCACCCGGCGCCGAGCGCGATAGCGGCGCCGAGCGCGATAGCGGCGCCGAGCGCGCGGGTGTCGCGAAGGCAGGCCATCGAGCGCGTGGCTGGCGTCGGCCTGTTCGGAGTGACCGGGACGGCGCTCGGTTGGGGCATGGTTCGCGGGCGGCATGCGTACGTCATCGAGGAGGTGGTCGTTCGCGTGAAGGGGTGGCCGCGGGCGCTCGAGGGCTACACCATCGCGCAGGTCTCGGACGTCCACGTCGGCGCGTTCGTCGGCGATCGCGAGCTCGACGAGGGCTTCGAGCTCGTTCGCCGGATCCGTCCTGACCTCGTTGTCGCCACCGGCGACCTCGTCGACTTCGACTCCGGTGCCATCGGCCCGCTCGCGCTTCGCCTGGCCAACGCCGGCGCCCGCGACGGCGCATACGCGATCCTCGGTAACCACGACCACTACGCGGGCCCGGGCGACGTGGTCGCGGGGTTGAACGCGATGAAGGTGCGTGCACTCTGCAACGAGTCCGTGCGCATCCGAGCGGGCGATGGTGGCGGCTTCGCGCTCCTCGGCGTCGACGACATCCAGGGCCGCTCCGGTCGTTCCCCGGGCTTCAACGGCCCCGACCTCTACGAGGCCGGCAAGGGCCTCGACGCGGACGTGCCGCGCATCCTCCTCGCGCATCAGCCGCGCTACTTCGACGAGGCAGCGGGGCGCGTCGCGCTCCAGCTCAGCGGCCACACGCACGGCGGTCAGATCAACCCGGGCTTCCGCCCGGCCGACCTCTTCATGCGCTTCGTCGCGGGCCGCTACGAGCGCGAGGGCTCGACGCTCTGGGTCAACCGCGGCTTCGGCGTCGCAGGCCCTCCGTCGCGCGTCGGAGCCCCTCCCGAGGTCACGAAGATCGTCATCATCGGCGCCTAGTCAGCTCCTGGGGCCGGCGTGGACCATGAAGTCAATCGCGGGGTAGCCGCTGCGGGACGCGGTCATCACGATGCTCTTCACCACCGACGCCGGGACGTCGCTGCCGATGGCCAGGATGACGTGCGAGGTCGGCTCGCGCCCCGGAGAGAGCTGCTTCGCGACCTCGTGCTTCGTCTTGAGCACGTTGAAGAGCCCGTCGAGACGCTGGACGCGACCGCGCGCGTTGATCTCCGCCATCTCGCCCTGCGACGTCGCGACGAAGCCGTCCACCAGGATCGCGTCCGATCCCACCATCACCACCGGCGCGTCGATGATGTCGGTGATGTTAATCGCGGACGGAAGCGAAACGTCGCGCTCGATGCAGCGATCGCTGGCGGAGAACGTGAGCAGCAGGAACACCGTCAGCACCACGAGGACGTCGATCATGCTGCTCATCGAGAGACCCGCGATCACGCTGCGGCGCCCGCCGACCAGCTTTGCCGACGACGGTAACGCGCGAGCGATCGCTCGCCCGACGAGGTTCCTCGCACGGGTGACTCCGCCCCGAGCCACCCGCCCCGGTGCATGCACGGACATGTCCTGACCTCCGAGGAGAAGGACACGCGCTGGCGTCTACTTCTTGGGCGGCGCACCTGCAGGAGGCGTCGCGGGCTTGCCGCCATCGGGTGCGCCGGAGTCGGCCTTCTCGGCGGCGATGCGCTGGCGGACGATATCGTAGGCCGCGTCCTGCTTCAACGCGTCGTCGATGGCCTTGATGCGCGCGGCGCCCGACTGCGGGTACGCGCCGCCGTCCGGACCGAGCTTCGCGGCGTGCTCGGTGTAGGCCTGCCATGCCGTGCGAGCGAGCTCCCACTTGTGCTCCCGCTCGTAGCAATCGGCGAGCGCGAAGAGGACATGAGAGCGGACCAGCGGCTGCTTCGGGTCGTTGAGCTCCTCGGCGGCCTTGAATGCGGCCTCGGCCTCGCCGAGGTTCGCCGTCGCGAGATACGCCTCGCCGAGCAAGTACGGGCCGAGCGGATGCCGCGGGTTCAGCTGGATCGCCTTCTTGAAGGTGTCGATGGCGCCCGGGTAATCCTTCGCCGCGTAGAGCGCGTTGCCCTTGCCGGCCGTCTCCATGAACTGGCTGAGCGCGGTGACGTTGTCGGGGTCGTAGCGATCGCCTGCGTCCGGCGCGCTCTTCGGCTTCGCAACGCGCGCGGGGCTCGCGGCGCTCGCGGGCGCGGACTTCTGACCCGACGCGTCGTCGGCGATCAGCGCGACACCGAGGGCCAGCGACCCGGCGGTGAACGCGAGCGCGAGGGCGCGGAACGAGCCAGCGAGCATGCGCCGAGCTTATCACGACGTTTATGCGGAGAAGTGGCTTGCGGAGGTGCCGGCCCCTGCGCCATCGTGGGGTCGATGTTCGCGAGGGTCCTCGAGCCCGAGGTCATGGATACCGCCGCAGAGGCTCGCGACTACGACGCGATGGACCACGGCGCGGTCAACGCGCGGTTCTGCGACGACTTCCTCATGTGGGCGGGCGGGACCGAGCCGGGAGGCCAGGCGGCGCTGGGCCGTCGCACGCCCCGCATCGTCGACTTCGGCACCGGGACCGCGCTCATCCCGATCGAGCTGTGCAAGCGCGCCGCCGGCTTCGTGGTGGTCGCCATCGATCTCGCGCAGCACATGCTCGATCTCGCTCGCGAGAACGTGGCGCGCGCTGGCCTCGGCGAGCGCGTCCTCCTCGAGCGCGTCGATGCGAAGGGCACGCCCTACGAGGACGGCGCGTTCGGGGCCGCCATCTCCAACTCCATCATTCACCACATCCCCGAGCCTGCCCGCTGCCTCGCCGAGATGTGGCGCGTCACCGCGAAGGGCGGGCTCCTCTTCGTACGCGACCTGCATCGCCCGGATGGCGACGCCGAGGTCGATCGCCTCGTCGCGCTCTACGCCGGTGACCCGCGAGGCGAGCCGCCCGCGGATCCCGCGCGCGTCGCTTCGTACGAGAACCAGCGCGCGCTCTTCCGCGCTTCGCTCTGCGCGGCGCTGACCGTCGCCGAGGTCGCGGCGATGATCGCACCGTTCGGTGTGCCGGCCTCCGCCGTGAAGATGACCAGCGATCGCCACTGGACGCTGGCCTTCGAGAAGCCTCTCGACAAGCCATGAGCGGCCTCTCGAAGGCGAGCGTACGGCCGTTTCCGTTCGCCGCTCTCCCGTCGCTCACGCGCGCCGACGTCGCGCAGGCAGCGCGCCTTCGCCGGGTGACCCACGCGCTCGTCGACGTCGAAGGCATCGAGCGCGCGCTGACCGACCTCGTGGGTGAGCCGGTGACGATCGCGCTCCGTGGCGCGCGTCGCATGCAGGCGCCTCCCGCCTCCGACGATGCGACGGGCGCCGTGCTCGCGCTCGCCGGCGCGCCGGCGCACACGCCGCATTCGCGTCGCGTCCTCGTCGAGGTCGAAGGCGCGCTCGCCGCGGCGCTCTCCACGCGCGCTCTTCGGCAGAAGTCCCCGCGCATGGTCGACGCTTCCCGCACGCCCTCCCCTGCGCTGGCGGGGTCGTTCGCCGCGGTGCTGGTGGCGGCGCTCCGTCGTGCGCATGCCGGTGGTGTCCTCAAGGTCGAGGCCGCGGGCCCGGGCGCCGTCCTGGCGCGTGATCTCCTGCAGGCCGAGCGCGACGTCACGACCGCCACGCTCACGGTCACCATCGGCGAGGACGCCTTCGAGGCGCGCGTCAGCGTGCCGGATGCGCTCGCGGAGCCGCCGCAGGAGCTGCTCTTCTCGCGCGCATCCCTCCTCGCGATGGGCGACGCCGCCATCGCGATGCCTCTCGTCATGACCACCACCCTGGCCTCGCGCGAGGACCTCTTCGACCTCGGCATGGGCGACGTGTTCGTGCCCAGCAAGAACGCCTTCGCGCTGCGCGAGGACGGCGCGGTCCACGGTGCCGTGGCGATCGTCGCGCCATCCGCCGAGCGCGGGCTCTCTGCTGATCTCGCGGAGGACGGGCGCCTCGTGGTACGAGGTCTGCTCGAGAGCCACCCGTGGCAAGAGGAGAGAGCGATGCCGAAAGCCGACGGCGAGGCCACCACCATCGAGTCGCTGGAGCACGCGCCCGTCGTCGTGCGCGTCGAGCTCGGCACGGTCGAGATGAAGGCGCGCGAGTGGGCCGAGCTCGGCCCCGGTGACGTCATCGCGCTGGGCCGGCGCATCGGTGACCCGGCCATCCTGAGGGTCGGCGGCGTCGAGCTTGCGCGCGGCGAGCTCGTGCAGGTCGACGGCGAATACGGCGTACGCATCCTCGCGCGGACCGGCATGCGCGCAGGCACCGACGGCGGGAGCGGCGCGTGACGAAGACCGGCTTGATGCGCTCGGCGACGGCGGCGCTGGTGGCGGTCGTGGCGGTGGTCACGCTCGGCGCGGCCGTCTCGGTGGCCGCGTGCAAGAAGAGCGAGGTGACGGCCGACGAGCTCGACGCGCGGGCGCAAGCGCAGAGCGCGGCGGTCGCCGCGAAGACGCCGCCGGCGAGCTCCGCAGCCGACGGCGGCTCCGACGCGGGGGCCTCGATGAAGGCCGTGAGCTACGCCGGCAAGTACACCGTCAGCGCCGGCACGATGTACGTCCCCGATCAGAAGGACTGGTCGTCGGTGAAGTTCAAGAACGACGAGACCAAGATGCTGGGCGACGGCGAGATCGCGCTGTCCGTCGACGGCCAGGGCCGCGTGTCCGGCAGCACCGAGGCGGGGCCGCTCGGCGCGTCGGTCCTCGAAGGCATCAGCGACGGCACGACGCTCACCGCCACCGTGCGACGCAAGGATCCCTCCGACGAGGGTTTGACCGGCACGCTCGTCGCGAAGATCGCCGGAGAAGCGCTCGATGGCATGATGAAGCTCGCCGAGTCGAACGCCGCCGTCGTTCGCGAGGCGAAGGTCGACGCGAAGGCGAAGAAGTAGGTCGCGTCCGATGTTCGCAGAGGTGCGCTACATCGCGTGGGCGACGAAGTTCTACGGCAAGGTGGACCTCGACCTCGCGACGAGCGGCATCCCGCTCGCGGCATGGAGTGACCTCGGCGTCCCCGAGCCGACGCTCGACGATCTCCCGGCATATCCGGCCTTCCGTGCGTCGATTGCACTCTACAACGATGTCCCCGTGACCGACGTCGTCCCCGCGCTCGGCACGTCGCAAGGCGTCTTCCTGGCCTACGCGTCGACGCTCTCACCCGGCGACGAGGTGCTCGTCGAGCATCCCGGCTACGAGCCGCTCACGCGCACCGCCGAGGGCCTGGGCGCGGTGGTCCGCACCTACGAGCGACGCGCCGACGAAGGCTTCCGCGTCGATCCCGAGCGGGTCGCGGCCGCCGTCACGCCGCGCACGCGGCTCATCGTCGTGACCAACCTGCACAACCCGAGCGGCGTGCGTACCCCGGACGCGACGCTCGTCGAGCTCGCGAAGATCGCCGAGGCACGCGGCGCGTACCTGCTCGTCGACGAGGTCTACGCGCCGTTCGACGAGCTCCCCGAGGACGGCGTGTTCCGCAGCAGCGCGCGCAAGCTCGGACCGAACGTGCTCGCGGTCTCGAGCATGACCAAGTGCTACGGGCTCGGCATGCATCGCATCGGCTGGCTGCTCGGCCCGCCGGGGGTCGTGGAGCGCGCCGAGGCCGCGATCATCGCCACCTGCGGGCACCTGCCGCTCGCGCATGCAGCGCGCGGCGCGGTCGCCGTCGCCAACATCGGCAAGCTCGCGAAGCGCGCGAAGGCGCTCCTCGCCGGCAAGCGCGACATCGCGGCCCAGTGGGCAACGACCCTGACCCACGCCACCTGGAGCGCGCCGACCTCGGGCCTCTTCGGCCTCGTCACCCTCGACGACCCGTCGGAGCTCCTGCCGCGCATCGAGTCGTGGGCGACCGATCACGGCCTTCTGGTCGGCGCGGGGACGTTCTTCGGCGTGCCGAACGGCTTCCGTCTCTCGTGGGCGACGCTCCCGAAGGCGCGCTTCGAGGAAGGCCTCGCGAAGCTCTCGACGTTCCTCCGCTGATTCA
>JAYTZB010000040.1:0-5222 GCA_043742085.1 Polyangiaceae bacterium | reverse complement strand
CTCGCCGAGAAGCGACGGTGCTGCAGAAGACGCGATTCTGGCGTCGGACGCAGCCGTCGACGGAGGCGGCGAGGATGTTCAGCCGCGGCCGCCGGTCGTCGACAGCGGATCGCCGCTGTCGTTCTGCGCGAACCTGTCGCCGGCGCCCGTCTTCTGCGCCGATTTCGACGATGGTCGTCCACTCAGCGCCTTGGGAATGAGCGCGGGCTCGTCGCCGACCATCGACACGACGGTCGGCAGATCGGGAAACGCCTCGCTGCTCTTGGACATCCCGACGAGCCCCACGGACTCTTTTCAAAGGGGGATCGACACGCCGGTCGGCGGCTCGTTCACGAGCTATGCGGTCTCGTGCGCCGTCCGCATGGCTCCCTCGGTGACGGCCGCGTACACGCAGATCGTCTCGTTCCGGTTCGCGTCCGGCACCGTTCGCTACTCCTTTGTGCTGGTCATCGACAACGGCCGGATCCAGCTCGCGGAGGAGCACGGCCCGACCGGCACGGAGGCGCCGAGCGTGATCGGCGACGCGCCGTTGCCCTCCACGCCGTCCGGATGGGTAACGATTCGCTTTGCCGGCACGCTGGGCAGCGCGGCGGCGCGCGCACAGCTCTACGCCGAGGGCATGAAGGTCGATGATCAGCCGTTGAGCTCCGCTCCGTCGGCGCCGGGGACGGGGGCGGACGTCATCTATGGGGTCTACTACAGCGGCCCGAATCAGCCGGCCAAGCGCTTCAACCTGGATGACGTGGTCGTCGATCTCCACTGACACGCTAGGATGGCGCTCTCACATGGTGGCCCTCGCACGCATCGCCGGCCTGCCCTCGGTCGGCGTGATGATGATCGTGGCGCCGTTGGCGATGTCTGGCTGCGAGGCCCTCTTCCCCGTCGATGACAACGTGAGCAACGGCGCGCGCACGCCGTGTGCGACGAGCCACGCTTTTTGCGCCGATTTCGATGATGGGCCGCTCTCGAAGCATCCGGAGTACGTCCCGTTCACGCAGGCGGGCGGGCGCCTCGCCATCGACGCGACGGACGCGCGCTCGCCGCCCGGTGCGCTCGTTGCGAGCTGCGATGCGCTGCCGGTGAGCTCGGATCCGACGTTCGCGTTCATCGCGCCGACGCAACACGGCTCGCTCACGAACATGCGTCTCGCCTTCGCGATGAAGATCGACGTGCGTGGTTCTTCGGGGAACCCGATCGCGACGCTCGGGGTCCTCGATGGGTCGAACCGTCTCTACAACGTGCAGCTCTCCGTCGACGGCAACGGTCGCTGGAGCATCGGCGAATACCGCCCCACCGGCATGCCGATGCTCTCTTCGCATCAGAGCGAGTCCGTCGCGGGCAGTGAATGGATGAGCATCGCGTTCGATGTCCACGTCGGCGGGGGCGACGACTTCGCATCGCTGACCGTCGACGGACACCCGGTCCTCCCGCACCAGCACCTCGAGCCGAGCATCACCGACGGCGCACCGGTGTTCGCGATCGGCTTCACGTCGCTGTACGGGCCGTCCACGCCGTGGACCGTCCGCTTCGACGACGTGACGTTCGACGACTGAGCCGCGCTTCCCGCGCCGGGCGTTCAGAGGCAGCCCGGCTTGAAAACCTTGCGATGGCCCTCGAGCGTGTACGGCGGCTCGCAGTCTCGCCGGGGTGGCGACGCCGCCACCGCTGGCGCCGCCACGCGCACTCGAGGCGGCCGTCCCGGCGCCGATCGCCCGACGCTCGCGGCGGCAGGTGCCGCAGGCTCCGATGACTTCGAGGCGTCGGCCGCTTCTTCGCCGAGCGCCTCCGCCGAGCTTCCGGCCTCGGGCGCCGTCGACGACGACGCCGTGCCGCCCCCGAGCGGTGTGCCACCTGCTTGCTCGCGCGCGACGCTCGCATGGATCATCCACGCCACGCTCACGGCGACGGTGATCGCCATTGCGCCGATGGTCGCGGCTCTCGCGCGCCCACGCGACATCGACGGCTTCTCCGGCTTGCGAGCCGGCGGCGCGGCGCGCGCCGTCATTGCCCTGACGGCGGCGCGGCGGGCTTGCAGCGCTTCGGGCGCGGCGGTCTCCAGCCACGCGGCGACCTCTGCCGGGGCGGCGATGTCGCTCGCGACGCGCACCGCCTCCGCCATCGCGCGCGCCGTGGGGAAGCGCGCGTGCGGGAGGGGCGCGAGCCCACGCATCACCACCGCATCCAGCGCTGCGGGCACGGCGGGAGCGCGAGCGCTCGGCGGCTCACGTGCACCTCCGAGCGCTGCGACCACGGCCGCCGCCTCCGTCTCGCCATCGAAGAGGCGCGTGCCGGCAAGCATCTCCCAGAGCACCGCCGCGGTCGCATAAATGTCCGCGGAGCGCGTTGCTGGCCGACCACGCAGCGACTCCGGCGCGAGATACCCGACCTTGCCCTTGATGCTGCCGTCACGCGTGACCTGCTGGCGCCCGGCCGCCTTCGCGATACCGAAGTCGAGGAGGTGCGCGAGGCCGTCGGTGCCGACCAGGATGTTCTGCGGGGACACGTCACGATGCACGAGGCCCAGCGGCTTGCCCGTCGCGTCTCGCGCCTCGTGGGCAGCGTGCAGCGCCTCGAGGACATCGCATGCGATGGCCGCCGCGATCGAAGGCTTCCATGCGCCATGCAGCCGAGCCAACGTCTCACCCTCGACGTACTCCATGACGAGGACCACCTCGCCGGCCTCCTCGAAGACCTCGAGCATGGCGGCGGCGTTCGGATGACGCACTCTCGCTGCGAGCCGCGCCTCGTCGAGGAGCATCGCGACGTACGCCGGATCGTGCGCGAGCCCGGCATGGAGCCGCTTGAGCGCGACGACGCTCGCGAGACGATCGGCGGCGGCAAGACGGCCGAGATGCACGGTGGCCATTCCGCCGGCACCGAGCAGATCGAAGACCTCGTAGCGGCCAATCGTCGTCAAGGCTCGGCTCGCCTCAGCGCGTCTGTCGCGCGCGGAGCACCTGGAAATAGCGCCTGGCGATGCCGGACACAGCCGCCGCGCGCGCGACGTTTCCGCCATTCTGCGCGAGGACCCGCGCCACGTACGCACGCTCGAACACCTCGATGATCTTCTGGCGCGCTTGCGAGAACGGGAGGTCAGCCGCGAGGACATCCGTAAACGGATCGGAAGCGCCCGCGAGCGGCGGCCGCGACAGCCGCGCGCGCGACGGCATGAGCGAGGCCGACTCACCGAGCGCGGCGAGGCGCGCGAGCGCGTTCGCGAGCTCGCGCACGTTGCCGGGCCAGTCGTAGCCTGCGAAGCGATCCGCGAACGAGGCCGGCAGATCCTCGCGCCCCGTGATCCCGCGCCAGAAATGCCGCGCCAACGCCGGGACGTCGTCGAGCCGCCTGCGGAGCGGGGGCAGCTCGACGCGGCCCACCGCGAGGCGGAAGAAGAGCTCCTCGCGCAGCTTGCCCTCCTCGACCAGCTTGTCGACGTCGCGGCTGGTGGCCGCGATGGCACGCACGTCGACGCGGCGGACCTGATCGTCGCCGGCACGGCGGATCTCGCCGCGCTCGATGGCGCGGAGCAGGAGGCCTTGCGTCTCCGCGTCGAGCTCGCCGACCTCGTCGACGAACAACGTACCTTCGTGCGCCAGCTCGAACAGGCCGACGCTTCCATCGCGCCGATCTCCGAAGAGCACCTGCGCCGCGGATTCGCGCGGCGTCGCGCTGCCGTCGAACACCACGAACGGACCCTCGGCGCGCGGCCCGGCCTCGTGGATGCACTCGGCGAGCAGCTCCTTGCCGGTGCCGGTCTCGCCCTCGATGACGATCGGAATGGCCGAAAGGGCGAGGCGATCGGCAAGCGTGTAGACCACACGCATTCGCAGGCTGCTCCCCACGAGACGCCCGAACGACGGCACCATCGGCGGCTCGTGGCTCGTCGTCGCGCGCGCCTCGACGCGCAGCGCCGAGCCTCCCACGCGCACGATCTCTCCGCCCATTACGTACGCGCTCGCCACGGCGACGTCGTTGACGAGCGTACCGTTGGTCGAATCGAGATCGGTGATCGACACGCGAAGCCCGCTGGTCTCGAACGCCGCGTGACGACGTGAAGCCAGCGGATCGCCGAGGACCAGGTCGCAGGCAGGGCTCTTGCCGACCAGCGCGCGCGTCGGGCGCGCTGGGTCCAGCGTGATGCTCTTGCCGGCGTCTCGGCCCTCCACGACGGTCACCACGTAGCTGACGCCCGCCGTGACGTGCGGCTCCCGTCGTTCGGTAGCGACTTCGTCGATCGCGTCCCGGCGCATGACTCGCGGACGATAGCACGCACGACTTGTCGGCGCTCGCTGGGCGGGGCTATCTTCGCCCGCGATGAGTCGTCGTCGCGCGGCCGCGCCCGCGTTTCGCGTATGCCGCGCCGCGGCCTCTGCGCTCGCGGTCATCGCCGTCACGGCGTCGTCGCCCGCTGCGCGCGCCGATGGCCGGACCAAGCTCTGCGTCGACGCGTACGACGCCGAGCAGCGCCGCGCCGAGGCCGGCGATCTCCTGGGGGCGCGCGAGCAGCTCTACATCTGCGGCGCGACGTCGTGTCCGGCCGTCGTGGTCAAGCAGTGCGTGGAGGCGCTGCAGGACGTCGAGGCCAGGCTTCCCACCATCGCGCTGGCGGTGCAGGATGTCTCGGGCCACGACCTCACCGACGTGAAGGTGACGCTCGACGGTGTCGCGTTTCGCGATCACGTCGACGGCCGCGAGCTCGCGCTCAATCCTGGCGCACACGTGCTGCGCTTCACGGCGGCTTCCGGCACCGCATCGACCGAGATGCGTCTCGTCGCTCGCGAGCGCGAGAAGGGGCGCATCGTGCGCGCGACGCTCCCGGTGCCGGAAGCGCACGGCGGCGACGCGCGCGCCGCCGACGGTGCAAGCGCGCCAAGGGTCGAAGCGGCACCCGCGACGAATGGCGCTCCCTCGCGCGTTCCCGTGCTGACGTACGTGTTCGGCGGCGCCGGCGTGGTGGCGCTCGGTGCATTCGCGTACTTCGGCATCACGGGGCTCTCGGCGCGCTCCGATCTCGATGCGTGCGCGCCGCTCTGCCCGGAGAGCCAGCGCGACGGCGCGCGAGCCAAGCTGCGCGACGCCGACATCGCGCTCGGCCTCGCGGTGGTCTCCCTCGGAATCGCCGCGACGCTCTACGTGCTCCGACCTCACGCGTCGAGCTCGGCGCGCAGGCCCGCCCCCTTGCTCGTCTGGTGAACGTGATCGGTGTTCGTCATTGGCAGTGG
>JAYTZB010000039.1:0-4003 GCA_043742085.1 Polyangiaceae bacterium | reverse complement strand
TCAAGGTCGGCGACGAGACGCTCGACTACCTCCTCGACCAGGTGGTCGCGATGCTCATGCACTCCTCGCACGTCGAGGAGGTCTACGCCGAGGACATCGTCCTCCGCCGCCACATGACGCCGATCTTCAAGAAGCACATGCAGGTCGACACCGCCCTCGACACGGAGGTCCGCGCGCAGCTGAAGCACCTCAAAGAAGGCACCGCGGCGTGGGACATCGAGTACACGCGCGCGCTGGACGCCGTGAAGCGGAGGCGCGGTCTCGGCTGAAGCCGGGACAGCGTTCTCGGCGCTCGGGTAGCGGGTAAAGACGCCATGCGCAGCATGACCGGATTCGGAGTCGGCGAAGCGCCGCTCGCCGCTCAGGGCAAGAGCGCACCGACCGGCAAGCTCACCGTCGAGATCCGGGCCGTCAACCATCGTTACCTCGACGTGCGCGTGCGCGCGCCGAGCCAGCTCCCCGACCTCGCGAGCAGCGTCGAGGCCATTGCCCGCGAGCGTCTCTCGCGCGGGCGCTTCGACGTCGCCGTGCGCCTCGAGGGCGCAGCGCTCGGAGCGGTCACGCTCCATCAGGAGCGCGCTCGTAGCGTCTTCGCTGCGCTCGTCGCGCTCCGCGACGAGCTCGCGCCCGGCGTCGACGTCCCGCTCTCGCTCCTCGCGTCGGTGCCGAACCTGTTCGTGCCTTCGATCGAGCAAGCGGGCGAGGAGATCCGCGCCGCGCTCTCCGTCGCCTTCGACGCCGCGCTCGATTCACTCGACGCGATGCGCCTCCGCGAGGGCCTGGCCCTCGGAGACGACATCGTCCGGCGCCTCGTCACCGTGAGAAAGCTCGCGCGATCGGTGACCGAGCGCGCGCCGCAGGTGGTCGAGCACTACAAGAAGAAGCTCAAGGAGCGCGCCGAGCGCCTTCGCGCTGCCAGCGACCTCGAGGTCGACCCTGGTCGCCTCGAGCAGGAGATCGCGCTCTTTGCCGACCGCGTCGACATCTGCGAGGAGCTGACGCGCCTCGAGAGCCACACCACGCACTTCGAGACCCTGCTCGTCAGCTCTGACGCGGTGGGCCGCCGCCTCGATTTCCTGCTCCAGGAGATGGCGCGAGAGGCCAACACCATCGGCTCGAAGAGCCAGGATGCGGGGATCGCGCACTCGGTCGTCGAGCTGAAGGCCGAGATCGAACGCATGCGCGAGCAGGTCCAGAACGTCGAGTGACGGGCACACGAACTGGTATGATGCCCGCATCGTGATGCTGGTCGATCCCTTCTTGCTGCTCATCCTCTCGTCGCCGAGCGGCGCCGGGAAGACCACCCTCACGCGAAAGCTCCAGGAGCGCTTCCCTGCCCTGCGCTTCAGCGTCTCGCACACGACGCGCAAGCCGCGCTCCAACGAGAACCACGCCCGCGACTACCACTTCATCGACCGCCAGGACTTCGACGAGCTCGTCGAGCGCGAGGCGTTCGTCGAGTGGGCCGAGGTGCATGGCAACTGTTACGGCACCTCGCATGCCGAGATCGAACGCGCGCGCTCGGAGCCGGGCTGTGCGGGCATGATCTTCGACATCGATTACCAGGGCGCGCGTCAGATTCGCGCCAAGCAGCCGGACGCCGTGGCGGTGTTCATCCTGCCGCCCTCGATGATCGAGCTGGAGCGCCGCCTGCGCGGGCGCGCGAGCGAGACCGAGGAGGTCGTGAAGCGCCGCTTCGAGGCGGCCAAGGTCGAGATCGAGCACTACGGGTTCTTCGACTACCTGGTCGTGAACGACGACGTCGAGAGCGCGTTCAAGCACCTCGAGGGCATCGTGCTGGCGGAGCGCTCGCGTCGCTTTCGCCGTGCGGATCTCGCCGAGCGCCTGCTCCGCGCCGGCAAGCTGTAAGCGCGCCTACGTCGCCACCACCAGCCGGCACATCGCGGCGAGGATCGCGGCGAGCGCGACGTACTCCACCAGCGCGCGGCGATCGCCCTCGGCGGGCGCGGTCTTCTCGAGGGCGCGGAAGACCGCGCCGAGGAGGAGCAGGACGATGATGCTCTCGCCGCTCAGGAACCAGATCGCCCCGAGCGCGCCGCACACCAGCCAGCGCTGGTGCTTCGTCAGCGCGCGGAAGGCGCGGCCTCCGTCGAGCTGCCAGACGGGAACGAGGTTGAAGAGGTTGATCCACGCGCCGGTCTTCGCGATCGCGAAGAGGACTTGCCACCCGGTGAGCCACGCGAGCAGGCCGGCGAAGAGCGCGGCGCCGAGACCGTAGATGGGTCCGGCGAGGCCCACCCGCGCGTCCTCCACCGGGTTCACCGGGTACTGCTTGAGCCGCACGAATGCACCGAAGCCGGGCACGAACATCGGGGCGCTCGCGGCGATGCCGAACTTCCTCAGCGACGCGACGTGCCCCATCTCGTGCACGTAGAGCGAGAGGAGGAGGCCGGCGGCAAACTTCCATCCGAACGCGACGGCATAGACGCCGAGCGACACGGCCATGGAGAGCACCGTGCTCAGCTTCGTGAACCCGAGGAGCAGCAGCTTGCCCTTGGTGAGGACGAACGCGATCGCGAGCTTGAATTTCCATGCGAGCAACGCGAGGCCGGTCACTCCGGCGGCGAGTGGCTTCTTACCGCCCTTGCTCGTCGGCTCGACGGGCTTCGAGGCGTTCGAGACGGCGCCTGCGGCGATGGCCCGGCTGAGCGCCTGTACCTTCGCCAGTACCTGCTCGTGCTGGCGCGAGCGCGATGGGAGCAGGACGAGCGCGCTGCGCCACGCCGCGAGCGCGCCGCTCGGGTCCCCTGCGCCGGTGGCCAGCTCCGCCGTCCTGGCGAGGTCCTTCAGCGCGTCGCCATGCACCAGGCGATGGCAGCGGGGACAGGCGAGCGCCGCCGGTCCGACATCGGCTGCGCACTCCGGGCACGCCCCCGGCGTCGGCGCCGCGGCCATCACGTCAGGCCTCCGCGAGCGGAGCCGGGACGACGCGCTTCGGGGCGGTGGTGCGGAGCGGTCCATCGAGGACGAGCGGAGCGCCGCGATTGAACTTCCACGCCTCGTAGAGCGCGATCCCGATCAGGATGATGCCGAGGATGTTCGACGCCCCGCCGAGGAACGGCGCGACGAGCGAGAGCATGAGCACGACGATGACCGTGAGCACCATGCGCACGAAGCCGGCCGCGGCGCCGTCGGCGGGCGCCGCAACAGCAGCAGGCTCGGCGCCCTCCGGCGTGGATGGCGCGGCCTGCGTCGTCGTCGTCGTCGTCGTCGTCGTCGTCGAAGGCGTAGCGGGCGCGGCAGCGGCGGGCTTCGCGCCGGTCGTGGTCGGCGTGGGCTTCGCGTCCTGGACGTCGGTGACGCTCTTCCATACGAGCGGCACGTACGACCCGGTGATCGAGAGGTACGTGAGCAGCATGGCGAGCGCCTGGTACCGCTTCGCGCCGGGCCCGCGCGCGCCGTGACGGACCGCCTTGCCCACCGCCCATCCCACGGCGATCGCGAGGAGGCCGATCTCCATCCCGGTGATCTTGGCGACGGCGTACCAGGCGATCGAGCCAGCAACGGCCGCACCCGCACCGAACGCAGCAGCGCGGAAGAACGCGCGTGCGCCCCTCGACTCCTTGATCTGCGTCGCGATCAGGTGGTGGCAGTCCTCGCAGGTGATCGCGGCGTTCACCGTGAAGTAGCTGCTGCCGAGCGCACGCTTGCACAGTGCACATGCCGGCGCGGCGTCCTCCGCGGTCGCGAACTCCGCGCGATCGAACGCGAGCTCTTGGTCGTGCTGGACCACCGGAGCGGCCTCTTGCTGAGGAGCCGCCGGAGCAGTCTCGTCCTTCGCGGCGGTCTCTTCGTTCATCGGTCCCCCCAAGGGATGAGCGCGCGACCTAGGTCGGCTCGGCGGTCTTCGATTCGGTCTCGGCGCTCGTCGCGGTCTCGGTGCTCGTCGCGGTCGTCGCGGCGGTCGCTTCAGCCGCGAGCGCGGGCTCATGGCCCTCGCCGACGAGCAGCGGTGCCTCGGTGAGCAGGCCGGGCGCGACGG
>JAYTZB010000038.1:0-1523 GCA_043742085.1 Polyangiaceae bacterium | reverse complement strand
GGGTGTCTCGACGAGGACATCCGCGTGGTCGACGTGCGTCACGAGCAGACCGCGGGTCACGCCGCGGACGGCTACGCGCGTGTCACCGGTCGACCCGGCGTCTGCGCGGTGACGGCGGGTCCGGGCGTCACCGACGTCGTGACCGCCGTCGCCAATGCGCAGCGCGCGGGGATCCCGCTCGTCTGCATCGGCGGCGCGGGTCCAAAGCTGCTCTGCGACATGGGCTCGTTGCAGGACATGGACCACGTGACGTTGATGCGCCCCATCACAAAGTGGAGCGTGCAGGTGCCGGAGACGCGGCGCATCCCCGAGTACATCGACGCCGCGTTCCGCGTGGCGCAGGCTGGCGTGCCGGGCCCCGTGTTCCTCGAGATGCCGCTCGATCTGCTCATGAACGTGCACGACGACGCGGACCTTCCGGCGACGCGTCCGCTCGAGGCGCCGCCGCGGCCGGGTGGCGATCCGTCGAGCGTGGCGAAGGCGGCGGAGCTGCTGCGCAACGCGAAGCGCCCCTGTTTTCTCGTGGGAACGCAGGTGCGCTGGTCGCCGGCGCGCGAGCGGATCGCGGCGTCGCTCGAGCGCTTCGGCGCACCGGTCTACGTGAACGGCATGGCCCGCGGAGCCCTCCCGAGCGCGCATCCGTTGCTCTTCAGTCGCTCGCGGCGCTTCGCGCTCGGACAGGCCGACGTGGTCTTCGTGCTGGGAACGCCGTTCGACTTCCGCGTCGATTACGGGCGCTCGCCGACGTGGAGCGAGGACGTCAAGATCGTGCAGATCGATCTCGACGGCGCCGAGCTCGGCCGCAATCGACGGATCGACGTCGCCATCCAGGCCGACTCGGGGATCTTCCTGGAGCAGCTCGCGCGTGAGGTCGGCCAGAAGCTCGACTTCGCGGCGTGGACTGCGCAGGTGCGCGTCGACGAGACCAAGCGGCGCGAGAAGATGAAGGCGGAGATCGAGTCGAACGAGTCGCCGCCCAACCCGCTGCGCGTCTGCGCCGAGCTCGGCAAGCGCCTGAAGCCGAACGACATCGTCATCGGCGACGGAGGCGACTTCGTGGCCACCGCCGCCAACGTGCTGCGCATGGAATGGCCGCAGATGTGGATGGATCCGGGGCCGCTCGGGACGCTCGGCGTCGGCCCCGGCTACGCGATGGCCGCGAAGCTCGCGCGCCCCGACGCCAACGTGGTCCTCGTCTACGGCGACGGCAGCTTCGGCTTGCACGGCCTCGAGTTCGAGGCGATGGCGCGCCAGAACATCCCGGTCATCGCGGTCATCGGCAACGACGCGGGATGGACGCAGATCCGTCGCGGACAGGTCGACATCTACGGCGCCGAACGCGCAGTGGCGACGGCGCTCGACTACACGCGCTACGACAAGGTGGTCGAGGCGTGCGGCGGCCGCGGCTGGTGGGTCGAGAAGGCGGAAGAGATCGGCCCAGCCCTCGACGAGGCCTTCGCCTGCGGCAAGCCCGCATGCGTGAACGTGAAGATCGCGAAGAGCGACTTTCGCAAGGGCGCGAT
>JAYTZB010000037.1:0-2640 GCA_043742085.1 Polyangiaceae bacterium | reverse complement strand
GTCTGGCTGAAGTGGGGTACCGACCTCAACGCCGCGCAGACGCTCGTCCAGCAGCAGACGGCGTTCGCGATGAGCGCCGTTCCGAAGTCGCTCGGCGTGCTGCCGCCCTTCGTCCTCCAGTACGACCCGTCCAACGCGCCGGTGGTCCAGGTCGCGGTCTGGGGCGGAGGCCTCACGGGTCCGCAGCTCTACGACTATGCGCTCAACAGCATCGAGCCCACGCTGGAGGGCATTCCCGGCGTCGCCAGCGCGTCGCTCAACGGCGGACGCCAGCGCCAGATCAACATCGTCGTGGATCCGGTCGCTGCCCAGGCGCGCGGCATCACGTCGACGGATATCTCGGTGGCGGTCGCTCAGTCGAACGCGCTCCTGCCATCGGGCGTCTTCCTGTCGCCGAAGTTCGACTCCAACGTCTACACCAACGCCGTTCCCGAGAACGGTCAGCACCATCGGCAACGCCATCGTGAAGATGCACAACGGCAAGCCGGTGCTCATCCGCGACGTCGCACGGCTCGAGGACGGCGGAAGCCCCGAGACGCAGAACGTCAGCGTCAACGGCGAGAACGCCGTCTATCTGAACGTGCTGCGCGTCCCGGGCGGCAACACGCTCGAGATCGTCGACTCCGTGAAGACCATCGTCGCGAACCTGAAGGGCCTGCCGCCCGGGCTGCAGGTGAAGCCGATCTTCGATCAATCGACGTTCGTGCGTACCACCTACAAGGGCCTGCGGCAGGAGGTCCTCCAGGCGCTGGTGCTCATCGCGCTCGTCATTCTCCTCTTCCTCCAGAGCGTCCGCGGCACGCTCATCGTGTCGGTGGCCATCCCGCTCTCGTTCGCGATCACGCTCATCGCCCTCTACGCCAACGGACAGACGCTGAACGCCTTCACGCTGGGTGGGCTGACCCTGGCGATGGGGCGGCTGGTCGACGATGCCGTCGTGGTCCTCGAGTCGATCCATCGTCATCAGCGGATGGGCATGAGCAACACCCAGGCTGCGCTCGAGGGAACCAACGCGGTCGTGCTGCCCGTCCTCGCGTCGACGCTCACGACGATGGCGGTGCTCCTGCCGGTCCTCCTGCTCGCCGGTCTAGCGAAGAAGCTCTTCGCGCCGCTGGCGCTCACGGTCATCGGAGCGGCGTGGGCATCGGCGCGCCTGCCGAGCACGTTCTTCCCCGAGATCGACGAATCAATGGAGCGCGTCTACATCCGCCTCGCCCCAGGCGTGTCGCTCGAGGAGTCGTCGAGGCGCATGCAGGAGATGGGCAAGACGCTGGCCGCCGAGCTCCCGGCCGGCAACGTCGAGGTGGTGCTCACCAATGTCGGCTCGCCCAACAATGCGCGCAGCGCGATGACGAGCCCGAACAGCGGCCCGCACATGGGCTTCATCCGCCTCGCCCTCGTCGATGCCGAGAAACGGACCCTGTCGCAGCGCGAAATCGCCGACAAATCACGGGAGATCCTCAATCGCCGATACCCCGGCGTCGAGTTCTTGCAGTGGCCCGGCGGCCTGGTCGCGAGCGTGTTCGCGAACGGCTACATCGCGCCCCTCGTCGTCGAGGTTCGCGGCGACAACCTCGCCGAGCTCATGGAGCATGCACGCGCCGTCGCCGAGGTGGTGCGGTCGACGCCGGGGTTGCGTGACGTCGAGGTCTCGCTGCAGAACGACTACCCGGAGGTGCGCGTCGAGACCGCACGCGAGCAGGCCGGGCTGGTCGGTGTCACGGCGCGCATGGCCGCGCAGACCACGCTGGAGGCGACGCTCGGCAACATCAACACGCCCAGCGTCTGGATCGATCCCGCCAACGGTCAGTCGTACTACGTCGTCACGTACTACGACGGCGCGAAGGTCGGCGACCCGAGCGCGCTCGCGCAGATCCCGGTGCGCCTCAACGACGACGGTAAATCGGTGCCGCTCGGCGCGTACGGCACGATTCGCCGCTCCGTCGGCCCGATCGCCGTCGAGCGGAACCAGCTCCAGCGGGCCGCGCACGTCTACGCGCAGACCGAGGGGCGCGATATCGGCAGCGCCGCAGAGGATCTCGAGAAGCGGCTCAAGAGCAATCCCAAGACGCGGAACATCGCCTTCGACTTCGTCGGTCAGGTCCAGCTCATGAGGACGACGTTCTCGGGTCTCGGCCTCGCGATCGGGCTCGCCATCATGGTGGTGTTCATGATCATGGCCGCGCAATTCAAGTCGCTGCGGCTGCCGTTCGTCATGCTGTTCACCATCCCGGTGTCGCTCGTGGGGATCGTCGCCGCGCTCATGGCCGCGGGCCAGGGCTTCTCGATCACGGCGCTCATGGGCATCCTCATGGTGGTCGGCATCGCCGTCTCCAACGGCATCCTTCTCGTCGACGACGCCAACCGCCGCTTCATGGACGGCGCGGAGAAGCTCGACGCCGTCGTCGCTGCCGCGCGATCGCGGTTCGTGCCGATCGCGATGACCAGCCTGGCCACCGTGATCGGGCTACTGCCCACCGCCATCGGCCTCGAGAAGGGCACCGAGGCGAATCAACCGCTCGCGCTCGCCGTCGTCGGCGGGCTCACGTCGTCGACCATCCTCTCGCTCTTCCTCGTGCCGGTGATGTTCATGCTCTTCGCGAAGCGCTCGACCATGAAGGACGAGCTCGACGCGCCCGC
>JAYTZB010000036.1:0-1927 GCA_043742085.1 Polyangiaceae bacterium | reverse complement strand
CGCGCCCTCGCGCAGCGTCACCCAGACCTGAACCGATCCCGAGTCAGCGCCCAAGGTGCGGATGGGCACGCGCAGCGTCGCGCCCTGCGTGGCGCGGACGCTCTGGTGGATCGGCGTCTCGACGATCGACCCTGAATTCCCTGCGGCGGCGACCACGGCGCGACCCGGATGATCGGGACCGATGTGCCCGGCGATGGTCTGCTCCCAGAGAAACGTGCCGTCGTGAGGACCGAAGTCGCTGCCGAGCGAGAGGTTCACGACCATCGGTCGCTTCTCGGCGTCGGCGCGGTCGAACATGAACTCGACGGCGCGAACGAGGTCGTCGTTCTCGATGCCGTCGCTGCGGCCACGCGTGACGCGAACGAACACGATGTCGGCGGCAGGTGCGATGCCGGGGAACTTGCCGTCGGCGCCGCGTGACGTCGCGATGCCGGTGACGTGCGTGCCGTGTCCGATCTCGTCGGAGGGCGCGCACTTCTTGCCGCTGGTCTCGACGCAGGCGCCGGTCGCGATCTGCTTGAGCAGGGTGTCGATCATGTCCTTGGAGAGGACCGCGCCGCCGGTGATGGCGCCGCCTTGCGCGTCTGCGATGCCGAACTTCTTCTCGAGCTCGGCATGCACGCCGAGCGGCACCAGCGACAGGTCGAGCATCCAGGCGACGCGCGATTTCCCGTTCTCGTCGAGCATCTCGGGGTTGGTGACGTCGAGCCCGGTGTCGGCGACACCGACCATCACGCCCCTGCCGTCGGCGCCACGCTGGCTGCGAGCGGCGGTGGCATTGACCCAGACGCCCGCGCGATCGAGCAGCGTGTGCAGCGGCGGAGCGACCTCGATGCGGAGCTCGGGATGCGCGAAGCCGAACGCCTCGATGCGTGCCGGCGGAGCACGGAGGCGTGCGATACCCGGCACCACCGGCTCGAGACCGTAGTCCTCTGCGCGCTGGCCCTTCGGGATGGCGACGAGCGCGCCGATCATTCCGGTGTTCGGCGCCAGCGTCTCCGCGGCCCGTCCGCCCAGCATGTGCACGAGGCTCGCGCCGTTGGGACGGCCGACCATCGGCTGCGCGAGCATCGGAGCACCGCCGTTGCCGGGCATGCTCGCGAGCGGCGGCATCGGTGAGCTCACGATCTGCGGCACGTGCGCAGGCGGCGTCTGCGCGTCGCTGTTGCGCGTGCGCGTGATCGACGCAACGAGCGCGCACGCGAGCAGCGTCGTGACGTGGGTGAGTCGAAATGTTCGCTTGTCGTTGATCGAGGAAGGCAAGGCAGGCTCGCGGACAGTCTACGCGCAAATGGTCAGGGATCGACGTCGTCCGGGGTGTGGTCGTCGTCCACGTGCTCGACGGCCACGCGGATCCGGTGCCGCTCCACGAGCTCCTCGAGGGCGTCACGCGCACCGCCCCACGCGGCGTCGTAGCGAACGAGCCAGCGGTCACCGCGACGCTCGATGAGCGTGGCGGGAAGCCAGGAGCCATGCGATTCCACGGCGACGCGCTCACCGACGGCGTGTCCATCGTCGTCGTTCGAGGAGTGCGGGGGATCGGCCGGTGCACCGATGGCGAGTGGCGTCGCGCGGACGCCTGCGACCGGAATGACGATCGGCGCCGCGGCGGACGGACCGGAGGCCGACGCCTTCATGCAGCCCGAGCCCGCTCCGGCGAGCAGGGCGGCAGCGGCGAGACAGGCGAGCCGATGACGCAACATCACGCTTACCTCAGTCTGACGGAAGGCCGAGGTGCGCGCCACCGCCGCGGCGTCCGGCCGTGCTTCAGCTCACGGCGCCGGTGACGCCGGCGCCGGTCCGTCGTCGGTCACACCGGGGGAACGAGGTGCTTCTTCGCCGGTCGCGCTTCCGCCTTCGCTTCGTACCTGCGAAATCGCGTGGCGAGCTCGCCGCGCAGGCGGTCGCCGGGGATGACGGCGTCGAC
>JAYTZB010000035.1:0-2786 GCA_043742085.1 Polyangiaceae bacterium | reverse complement strand
GACGGCTCGTCGGACGGCGCAACGTGCGTCGGCCCGCGCTGGCTCGACCCCGTCACGCAGAACGAGCACAAGAACCTCCTCGAGATGTGGGCGCACTCGTCCACGATGGAGTACCCGGGTGAGCCCACCCAGGACATGCTCGCGCTCGGTGCGTACGACTTCGGCGCGGCCCGTATGTTCTACGGCCAGGTGGCCACGGTCTACGCAGACTCCCGGTTCAAGGCGCTGGCTGACGCCGGCTCCGCGGCCGAGGCTCACCAGGACGAGTTCGGCGGCCTCCTCGGGTACCGCTACGGCACCGACTTCTCGAACCCGGTCCACTACTCGCAGCTCGACAAGACCTACAAGCTCATCGAAGCCTGTAACACCGTCGACGCTCAGTCCTTCAAGCCGGTCAACTGGAACGAGGCGAAGGACGGCGCCTGGAACAACGTCGTCGACGGTCACATCGTGACCGACGAGGCCGGCAAGCCGACGCGCTGCACGATGCCCAAGGTGGACTTCGTTCAGTGGGACACGCTCAAGGACACCACGGCCAAGACCCACGCCCACGACTCCGCGAGCCGCGTCCGCGTGCCTCACGGCTTCGCGAGCGACAACTGGGCGGACCTCGGCAACATCGCCGTCTACCGCCACGACAACGGCGCCGACATCTACGAGCAGATGCACTTCTGGCTCGCGCAGCAGGAGGTGAACCACATCTTCACCAACTACCGCCGCGGCCGCCGCGACTTCAGCATCTGGGGCGCGTTCCAGCGCACCCTCAGCCGCTACCACGAGAAGATGCGCGACTCGGCAAAGGCCATTGCGCTCTACACGACGATCGCTCGCGACACCGTCACCCAGTACAACTCGGGTGAGGATCCCTCGGGCTTCGTCGCCTCGATCCTCAAGCAGATCGCCGTCGACAACACGGTGGCCAGCTCGATCGCCTTCGACCACTTCGCCCACGTCTTCGCACGGCCCGAGCCAGGCGATCACGGGACGCTCGGAACGGGAGACAAGGTCCTCCGCTCCTTCGACGGCACCGGCTTCGCCAACACCAACAAGGTCGCACTCAGCGTCGCCAACGGCGTCACCGGCGGCTTCGGCACCATCTCCCTCGGCGGACGTCCCATCGAGAACCAGCTCGCGCGGGACCAGGGCCGTGACTACAACTCGGAGTACACGCTGAATGTCGGCTCGTATTACGAGAAGGCGTTCACCGCGATGCTCTTCACGGAGTCCGCTGACAACTTCATCAGCGCCTCTCGCGACGACTTCGTCGACCCGCGCTTCCGCTCGGTCTCTATCGCGGACGTGTTCCCCGATGGCTACCGCCGCTGGCTCGGCAACAACCTCACGGGCGACGACGCGATCAAGGGCGTCTACGCACGTGGCACGGCCGGCACCGGCCCGCAGCCTGCGGATCTCGATCCGAACGGCTACGCGCTCCTCGGCTCCACCTCCTGGTGGCCGACCGCGGGCATCGAGACCTGCTTCCCGCAGGGCGAGAAGCTCACCTGCCGCGACCCCTTCGCCGCGACGCCGATTGGCACCGCGACGAGCACGGGTCCGGTCATCGACCCCCAGGTCGGCTGGGAGCAGCAGAAGTTCGCTCTCGTCCAGTCGCTCATCTACCTCCCGGAGAACGACCGCACGAACTGGGTTGACCAGATGCGCATCTACGAGATGGGCGTGAACACGGACCCGGGCTTCGAGAACCGGATCGAGTTCCACAACCCGGACGGCCACATCTACGTCGCGCAGACGTTTGGTACGGAAGTCCTCTACGGCAAGACGGTTCAGCGAGGCATTGCTGCTCGCGTCCTCGAGTACGCGAACAGCCTCCTCGTGGAAGCGGCAGTGACGGCTCCCATCGTCAACGCGAACGGCGTCACCATCGGCCACCAGCCGGTTCTCGATGCCAACGGCAAGGTCCAGTACAAGTCGAAGAACGGGGCGGGCGCTCCGATCACCCTCGGCCCCAACGCCCAGTGCGACCAGTCCAAGGAGTGCGTCAAGATGACGAACTACGTGGCTGTGCCGAAGCTGATGCGTGAGGCGATGAGCTACCTTGGGTGGACTCGGAACTCCGAGCAGCTCAAAGGCGTCTACTGAGAAGGCCCTGAGCGACAACGCCGGCGGCGCCTGAGAGGGCGCCGCTAGCGAGTCCAAAACGACGCGACGCCTCGGCTCGAAAGAGCCGGGGCGTTCGTGTTTAAACCGCCCGGCGCCGGGGTGAGATCCGAGGTCGCGAGCTACGGCTTGGACGCCATGCGGCGCAGCGCGCGCCGCATGATCGAAGGCGCGAGACGAGACGTCGCCGACGCGACGCGCACGAAGTTGCTGGTCTCGACGACCGGCGTGCCGCGCAGGACCGCGCGCACGGTCTTCGCGGCGACCACGTCCGCCGACTGGGCCTTCGGGTCCGGCGCGTCGTAACCGGCGACGCCCTCGGCGCGCGTGGCATTCGCTCGGAAGGGGGTGTCGACCGGGCCGGGTCGGACGACCACGACGCGGACGCCGACAGCGGCGAGCTCCGAGCGGAGCGACATCGCGATGGCCTCGAGCGCGAACTTCGACGCGGCATACGCGGCGTAGCGAGGCGCGGCGACGATGCCCGCGACCGACGACATCATCACGACCGTTCCGCGCGCGGCCTCGAGATGAGGAGCGGCAAGCTGAACGAGCCGGAGCGGCGCGAGGACGTTGAGCTCGAACAGCTCGCGGAGCTTCTCGAGATCGATGGCGAGCGCAGGCGCGTAGAAGCCGCGACCGGCATTGTTCACGAGGACGTCGACGCC
>JAYTZB010000034.1:0-5622 GCA_043742085.1 Polyangiaceae bacterium | reverse complement strand
GCGCGGGCGTAGTTGGCGCGCGCGGTGACGAGCTCGTTCGGGGGCAACGTGCTCGCGCAGGCCGCCGTGCCGAGGAGGGTCGCGAGGAGGAGACCGGTGCTGATTCGCTGGAGGTTCATCACTTGGATCCGTTCGCGTTGGCGTTGGCGTTCTGCTTGGCGTTCGAGGTGTCGACGGCCTTGTTGGTCTCGACCTTCGCGTCCTGCTCGCGGGCTAGGGCGAGGGCGAGCTCGGCGTCCGCCTTCGCGCGGAGGAGCGTGTACTCGGCGCGGCGGTTGTCGCCGTCCTTCATCGCGACCTTGGCGGCGGCGATCTCGTCGTCAGCGAGCTTCAGATTGAGCTGCGCCGCCGTCTTCTTCTCGGCGCCGAGCTCGCGCGCTGCGCGGCTCGCGGACTCTGCGTCGGCGAGCTTCTGCGTGGGAACGGGGAACGAAGCGCCGCAACCAGACACCACCAACGCAGTGCCCATCATCGTGATCAATATTTTTTTCACAGGTATCTCCGGAGGATGCCGATCAGCGCTCGCAGCGCCGCCTGCATCCTTGTCTTTCGCCCTGCTCTCGGCCGTGAGCCGAGGCGCCGATCCATCGAGGGCGGCCGTTCAGAGCGTGAGGTCATACTGTGGCGGAGGAAGCCCGTCCGCAATGTGGCAAATGAGCGTGCCGAGGCCTGCGCAGCCTATTTTCATGAGGCTTTATAGGCCAACCTCAACCGATCGAGCCCCGACCGGTGGGGTGGGCTTCCTGCTACGGTCTGACGCGGGAGAGCGGCCGTGAAGAAGAAGCAGAAGCAGACCATCCTCACGAAGCTCCACACCGCGGCCACCGAGGTCAGCGAGTCGGTCGATGATCTCGACAAGCTGCTCGCCGAGCTCAAGTCGGCCCCTCGCGCCGAGAAGACCACCATCAGCAAGATCGTCGAGGCGGCGTTCCTCCGCCTCAAGAACGCGCGCGTCGCGCTCACGGACGTCGAGACGCTCTTGAAGAAGGAAAAAGAAGAGTAGGACGCGTGACACGCGCCTCGGATCTGCGCGGCTTGCTCGAGGAGCTCACCGATGCTCTCGCGGTGGCCGAGCACGACGACGACGTGCTCATCGACGCCGGGGGCCACGTCGCCTGGGTCGACTCGACGCTCGACGACATCGACCAGCGCGAGCGCCGTGAGCGACTCGACCTACGGGAGCATGGCGAGAGCGGACTTGCCGTGCTGCGACCGGACGGTCTCTGGGAGTGGGCGGTGCGGCGTGACTTCGTGCGGGAGCTCCCGCGAGGCAGTGCCGCCAAGCGGCGGCTCGCCGCGACGCTCGCGGGGCCGAAGACGCGCCGTCGCTTCGAGGTGGCGCTCTCGACGGCGCCGGCGCTCGAGCGAGCCTTCGATCTGCATCGGCGCCGGCGATTGCGCGGATGGGCAGCGCGGATACTCCGCGTGCACGTCGCGGCTCCAGACCTGCGGCGGGAGCTCGGCGCCCTCGTCGCCGCGGCCAGGGCAGCCGCAGCCAGCGCAGCGACCGCGGCGGCATCGAAGCCCGAGCTGACCCCGCGGCAGCGCGCACGAAAGCAGAGGCGACGCGCGCGGATCCTGCGGCGCGTCGTCAAGAGCTGACGCGCACGCGCTCGCCGTTTCGCACCATCACGAGCCCTGCGACGCCGCCGAGCGCGGCGAGCGCGGCGCTCACGATCATCACGGTGCGGAAGCCGGCGACGAACGCCCGGGCGAACGCGTCTCGCACCGCGTCGCGGAGCGGCCCGTCCACGCCGTCGAGCTGCGCGGCGCCGAGCTTGGAGCGCTCCGCCGCGACCCTCGCGGCGATCGCCGCGGGGAGTTGCAGCGGCGCGAGCCCGGCATCGAGCACGGAATCGAAGCGGCGGTGGAGCACGACACCGAGAACGGCGATGGCGAGCAGACCTCCGGCGCGCGAGACCGCGTTGTTCACGCCGGACGCAACGCCGGCATGGCTGCGAGCGACCGAGCCCATCACGGCGGTGGTGAGCGGCGCGACGGTGATGCCCATGCCGAGACCGAGCACCACGATACCTGGGAAAAACGTGGTCCAGTACGATCCGCCGACACCGGGCAGCGCGAGCAAGAAGAAGCCCGTGGCCGCCACCACGGGTCCGATCGCGAGCAGGAATCGCGGCCCGATGCGCGCGGAGAGCGCCCCCGCAGCGGGGCTCATCACCGAGACCAGGATCACGAGCGGCAAGAGCGACGCGCCGGCTGCCGTCGGGCTGTAGCCCTGGACCTGGATGAGGTCGAACGGCACGAGGAAGAGCGCGCCGCCGAGCGCCCCGTAGAGGAGCAGCGTGAGGAGGTTCACCCCTGCGAACGTCCGCGAGCGGAAGAGCGCGAGCGGCACCATCGGGGCGGCGAGGCGCGACTCGACGTATACGAACGCGACGAGCGTGAGCACGCCGGCCATCACGAGTACGATCTCGCCTGTGGCACCGGCCACCTTCCCGGAGTCGATCAGGCCGTAGACCAGGAGGCCGAGGCCGAGTGTCACCAGCGCGGCACCGGCCCAGTCCATCGAACGCGGCGCGGCGTCGTCACGGGTCTCGTCGACGCCGCGGATGGCCAGCACCAGGACGAGCGCCGCGATCGGCACGTTGAAGTAGAAGAGCCATCGCCACGATGCGTGCGTGACCACCCATCCGCCGGCGACCGGCCCGACGGCGGCGGTGATGGCGCTGAACGAGGACCATGTTCCGATGGCACGCCCGCGCGCCTCGTCGCCGGGATACGCGGCGCTGATCAGCGCGAGGCTCCCCGGCACGAGCAGCGCCGCGCCGATGCCCTGCACGGCGCGAGCGACGACGAGCAGAAGCGCGCTGGGCGCGGCGCCGCACGCCGCCGAGGCCAGCGAGAACGCGATCACGCCCGCGAGGAAGACGAGCTTGCGCCCGTAGCGATCGCCGAGCGCGCCGCCCACGAGCACCAGCGATGCGAGCAAGAGCGCATAGGCCTCCACCACCCACTGCGCGCCGTCGACCGATAGCCCGAGCTCGCGCTGCATGACGGGCAGCGCAACGTTCACCACCGTGCCGTCGAGGAACGCCATGCTCGAGCCGATCACGGCGACGAGCAACGTCGTGCGGGCCTTCTTGCTGTCCGGTGCGGCGCGCGGAACGCCCGAGGCGAGAGGCGGATCGCTCACTCAGAGAGGCATACGCGATCGGCGCGGGCTTGGCTCTGCGACGATCCGCCTTGGGCGCTGCGGCGCTACGAGCCCTCGACGGCCACGTCGTCGAGGAACGCGAGGAAGGCCGAAGCGGTGAGCCACGCGGGGTCGATCAGCGGCGGCTCCCAGCGAAACGCCGCGAAGTAGTCCCGCGCCGGAAGACGCGCCTCTTCCTCGCTCAGCCCGGTCGCGAGCTCAGCGTGCGGCACGGCGTGCCTCCTCGCTCAGCGCGTCGACGATGGCGCGCGGTGTCTTCGAGGGTCCACGCACCGCGCGCTCCACCGCCGCCATGCGTGACGCCGACACCGCCACGAAGAGGCAATGCTCGGCGCCGGTGGCGCGGCATGCCGACTCGCGCACGACGAGACCGCGAGCGGCGAGGTGCGTGAGGATGGCCGCGAAGATCCCTTCGACGGTGGCGCAGCCAGCTTCTCCAGAAACCTCGGCGAAGGCGCTTCGTTCGACGCGCAGCCCGATGGCTCCCCGCGCCGCCTCCTCGTAGTCGAACGTGACACGTCCCAGCTTCTGTCGCTGGAAGTAGCCCGCCACGACCTCCATCGCGCCCGTCATCGGCAGCTCGCCCAGGGATTTGCCGTGGCGCTCCAGCGCTTCGGTCTCGAGGTCGGCTACGGCGAGCTTGCCCCACGCCGTCCCCCAGTCGCGGAGCATCGCCCTCGCGCCGAGCTTCTCTCGTCGCGCGACGGTCCCGAACAGCGCCTCGAGCATGGTCAGATCGACCTCGATGCGCCGTCGCGCCTGGTCGTCGCGTACCACGCCCGCCGCCTCCGCATCGGGCTCGAGCTCGGCGATGAGCGGCGCCTCGATCGCAGCGGGCACGTCCTTCTGGCGCGGGAGGAACTTGCGACGGTTGATGCAGAGATAGACGCGCGCCGACGAGGGTGCCGTGACCGCCTTCGAGACGGCGCCCAGGTCGACGTCGACACGCTGCGCGCCGAAGCGAAACGCGAAGACGTACTCGAAGCGCACGGCGGCCCGCGCGCCGCTCTTCACCTCCTCGAAGCGGCCGCGAAATTCGGGCGTGTCGGTGCAGCGCGCGACCTCGCCGAAGAAGCTGCGTCCGACCACCTGGCTGCGATCGAGGCGCGCGAATCGCGCTTCGGCCATGTTGTAGCGGACGATGCGCCCGTCGGTGTCGAGGCCGATGACGCCGAACGGCAGCGCGTCGAGCTCCTCGTCGCCGAGCGCATCGAGGCGGTCGGGATCGAACGTGGCATAGAGTCGCTCGCTGACGGGGGACTTCGAGGTCGTGGTCGCAGCACCAGATATCGCCGTCATGATTCCTCCCGGGTCGCATCGATGATCTCGAGCATGTCGCGGCATCGCGTCTCGACGTCGCTGCGCATGGCAACGAAGCGTGGCGAATGACGGATCGGCTCGAGCAACGGACAGCCGTCGAGCCACGCGAGGTCGATGAAGCCGCGCGTCGCGGTGGCGGAGTCGACGGCCTGCAGCGCTCGGACCATGTCCCCGCCCACCATGGCGAGCTCAGCCTCGACGCGAAGCGCCGCTGCGGTACGTCGCGCGGCCGCGGGATCGGCCTCGGCAAGCCATGCGAAGTAGTCCAGGCCGACGGCCTTCGGGTCTCCGAGCACGGCATCGAGGACGTAGCCCGCCCGTTCGCTCCGCTCGAAGGAGAGCCCTGCAAGGTCGTTGCTAAGCGCAAGCCCGCGCGCGCGATCCGCGCTCCACAGCGCGAGACGAGCGGCGACGAGCCAGCCCTCCGCCGGCGAACCGCGCTGGCTGAGTACCTCGTCCACGATGGCGTTCGCCTGATCGAACGCGCCGGCCATGCCCGCTGCCAGCGCACGATCGAGCCGTGGCTCGAGCAACGCGGGCTCGAGCGCGCTTGCTCTCTCGAGGTGGCGCCCTGCGCGCGCCGTCACGCCGGCTTCGAGGAGCATGCGCCCCCGGAGCGCGCGCACCCGCGCATAGCCGGGCATGACGCGGCCGGCACGCGCGATGTCGGTCACCGCTCCGCACGGATCGCCGAGCTCGAGGCGCGCCGTCGCGCGCGCCAGCCACGCTTCGCCGAGCGCATCGGTGACACCGATGACGCGTTCGGCCATGCTCAGCGCTTCGCGCAGATCGGAGGACGGCGTCTCGGCGTCGCGGAACCGGTCCACGAGCGTCGCCGCGTAGCCTGCGAGGATCCACAGATCGTCGGGGGTGCGGGCGATGGCGCGCTCGAAGAGCGCGACGGCACGATCCATCGCGAAGGGAGCCGTCGTACGGCTCTCTACGCGTGCGCGAAGCCAGAGATCGAGCGACTCGCCGTCGTCGATGCCGCCCGGGAGCGTCGGCGTGTGCCCGGCGATCAGCATCTCCGCGACGTCACGCGCGATCTCGGCGGCGACGGCGAACAGCTGCGATCGCCGTCCCGTGTGCTGGCGCGACGAGAGGACCAGGCCGTCGACCACGTTCAC
>JAYTZB010000033.1:0-10095 GCA_043742085.1 Polyangiaceae bacterium | reverse complement strand
TACTCGCCGATCTGGAAGCCGCGACCGGGGTAGTTGGTCGCGATGAGGTCCTTCATGCGCGGGATGAGATAGACGGCCTCCTTGATCCACGACTCGTCGACGTAGTCGCGATCCCAGAGCGAGCGCGTGGTGCGGAAACGGACGTCGTTGGTCTTGCGGTCGGTCTCGCCGCCGCCGTCACCGCCCGCGCCGTCCGGGCCCTGGACGTTGTCGGCCTGCGGATAGATGTGCACGTCGAGGACATCGAGGATGCGAACGCCCGTCTTCTTCTCGTGCTCGGCGAGCTTCTGCAGGTACCACGCGATGAGCGGAAGATCGCCGTGCGCCTTGCGATCCGGCTTCGCGCGCATGCCCTCGTCGTGGTCCTTCGTGCTGTAGAAGTACTCCCACCAGCCGTAGGACGTGGGGCCGGCGATGACGGCGTCGGGATCGGCCTTGCGGATGGCGGTGCCGAACGCGATCGTCTTCTCGAGGAGCTCGTCGTAGGTGAGCGCCGTGGGATGCACGTCGCGATGGGTGGTGTTCCAGAGGCCCGGCTCGTTGTCG
Organism: Polyangiaceae bacterium; assembly: GCA_043742085.1. Classification (GTDB taxonomy): domain Bacteria; phylum Myxococcota_A; class Polyangia; order Polyangiales; family Polyangiaceae; genus Labilithrix. The sequence goes on along the minus strand of JAYTZB010000033.1, from coordinate 9,549 downwards.
AGGATCCACTCGAAGACCAGCTTCTTCCCGATCTTCTTCTCGTACGCGCGCACGCGCGTCACGAAGTCCGCGACGTCGGCGGGCGTGACCGGCACGCTGGTCCGCGTCGGGTCCTTCGGAGGGATGTCGGTCTTGCCGTCCGGCTTCTTGCCGTTGCCGAAGTCGGGATGGTCCGGATCGGTCTTCTCCTGCGCGCCGAACACCGAGACCGGGAACGAAGCGCTGCTCGTGTCCTTCGCGACCCAGCCCATGATCGGGACGGTGATGGCCGCGAGGCCGCCCTTCTCCGCGACCTTCCCGAGGAAGACCTCGTGAGAGTCGATCTTGATGTTCTGCCAGAACCACGTGAACGTCGTGTTCCACGCGCCGAGCTTGTAGTTGTAGCGCGTCGTCGTGTTGCCGCCCCAGCGGTGCGCGGTCGCGCCGAGGTCCTTGTCGTTGTCGGCGAACGCGACGCCGAAGATGGTCGGGCTCACCGACTGTCCCGCGCTCTTGCACTCGATCGCCATCGGCGTGCTGACGCCGGAGATCTTCCCGCCGCTCGGCGTGGGGCCGGCCACCTTGCTCGCCATGGCCTCGGTGATGACGGTCTGCACCTTCACGGGGCCGCCGTCGGCCATCACCATGATCGACGCGACGCCGGCGGCGCTGTCGGCGACGGGCGTGGTGGTGTCCACCTTCGAGCAACGCTCGCAGCCGACGCCGCCTCCGGCGAGGACGGCGGTCGCGAGGACCAGGAACGGAGCGAGGGCTTTCACGCGCAGCTTCGACATCGTTATGTGGTCTTGTTCGCCCACACGGCGCGGCTCGTCAAGGAAGGTCTCCCCGTGGCGATCTGCCGCGCTGTTTTCCATCGACTCCTTGCGAAAACCGGGCAAAAGACCGCGCATGCTGAGCATCGACCTCACGGGCAAGCGCGCTTTCGTCGCCGGTGTCGCAGACGACGGCGGCTTCGGTTTCGCCATCGCCAAGTCCCTCGCCGAGGCCGGCGCGAGCGTGTGCGTGGGGACGTGGCCGCCCGCGCTCGGCATCTTCCAGACCATCCTGCGGCGCGGGAAGCTCGACGAGTCGCTCGCCATGCCCGACGGCACCAAGCTCGCGTTCGAGCGCATTTATCCCTTCGACGCCGAGTTCGACACCTACGCGGACATGCCCGACGACGTGAAGGAGAACAAGCGTTACAAGGAGCACGGCGACGTCAGCATCCAGGGCTCCATCGAGCGGCTCAAGGCCGACTTCGGCGAGTCGTGCATCGACATCGTCGTGCACTCCCTCGCCAACGGCTCGGAGGTGAAGAACCCCATCCTCGAGACGAGCCGCAAGGGCTACCTCGGCGCGATCGGCGTGAGCGCGTACTCGAACATCTCGATGGTGCAGCGCTTCGGTCCCATCATGCGGAAGGGCGGCTCGTTCGTGTCGCTCTCGTACATCGCGAGCGAGCGCGTCATCCCCGGCTACGGCGGCGGCATGAGCACCGCGAAGGCGGCGCTCGAGAGCGACACGCGTCTCCTCGCCTTCGAGGCCGGTCGCAAGTGGGGCCATCGCGTCAACTGCATCAGCGCCGGACCGCTGGCCTCGCGCGCGGCGAGCGCGATCGGCTTCATCGGCGAGATGATCGAGTACTGCAAGGTCAACTCCCCGCTCCCCGAGGCGCTCGAGGCGCGCGAGGTCGGCGCGACCGCGGCGTTCCTCGCGAGCTCGCTCGGCACCGGCATCACGGGCACGACCGTCTACGTCGACAAGGGCTTCTCGGCGATGGGCAAGACCGTCCCGGTCACCTGACGAATCGAAGCCGAGACCGCCGCTCAGCGGCAACTCGCGACCGCCGCCGCGACTACTTCGGTGGGTCTGCGCAGCAGCGGAAGCCCTGCTGGTAGAACGTGTGCGACTCGTCGTGTGCCTTCGTCGCGGGACGGCAGCGCGTGCGCACCGGTCCCCAGTAGCCGCCCTTGAGGACGCTCGGTCGCTCGCCGGCGATCGACGACTTCGTCCACTCGTCGATGTTGCCGGTCATGTCGTAGACGCCAGCCTTGCTCTTGCAAGCTGCGCGCGTGCCGCTGGGCACGCCCTGCCAGAGGCGATCGAGCTCGGCCATCGCGCGCGGGCCGTTGCGCGGCAAGAGCGCCTGGTCGTCGAACTTCCTCCACGGACGATCGTTGATGCACTCCGAGGCTTCGCGCGAATAGCCGTTCGGATACGGCGTCGCCTCTTCACCCTCGCAGGCGTACGTCCACTCGTCCTCGCTGCAGAGGCGCTTGCCTTCGGTCTTGCACGCGTCGCGCGCCTCGTACCAGCTAACCATGATGATCGGGAACTCGCCCTTGCGGTTCGGGTACTCGAACCGGTCCATGCAGACGTTGACGTTCTGCGTGGGGAGCTCCTTCGAGATCGCGAGCCACTTGTCGCGGTCGTACTCGGCGCAGCGCTCCGGCCACTTGTGATCGATCCACTTGGTGCACGCCTGGAGCTGCATCTCGTCCACCATCGCGTGGACCTTCATCTTGCCCTGCACCGAGACCATGCCCGCAGGACACGCGCCGCGCGTTCCTTCGCGCGCATCGGTGAGCGCCGGGTCCTCACCGCGCGGGCCGCTGATCTGCCAGTGCAAGCCCCGCACGAGATGCCACTCACGCTGCGGGACCATCGCCGCCATCGAGCCCGGCGCGCCGGGGAGGAGCGAGCCGTCATCGGCGCCGGCCGGCCTCGACTGCGGGGTCGGCTCGGCGTTGCCGAGGCCCGGCAGATCGCGCGCCACCGAGTCACGTGCCGGGCCGTCGGGTCCGACTCCGCGCGTGGCGGGCGCAGCGAGGTTCGAGCGCGCGCAGAGGGCGATGCCAAGTGTCGTTGCGAGAGCCACGAGAGCCGCGCGTGGCCTCATCGCGCGGCGCGGGCCAGAGCCGAGATACTGCCCCATGATCCCTTTGACGTTCAATGTGGTCCCGAATTCTCGCGTGTCGAGATGGATAAACACAAAAAACTCAAGGAGCTGTGCGCTCTCTTCAATCCGATTTCTAACGTCGTGCGTCAGGGTGCGTAGGGCCGTATCCAGCGGCCTCCGCCGATTGTCGAAATTTCGACCGGCGTTCGAACGACTGGAGGCTGTGATGAACACCAGCCTGACCTCGGATCTCGCGACCACGTCGTCCCCGACCTCGAACGAGCGCCTTGCCGCCGCGATTGCTCACGGCGGAACCTGCGTGGCGTGGTTCTTCGCGCCGCTGATCGTCTTCCTGATCGAGAAGGATCGCTCCTCTTACGTCTCGCGCCAGGCGCTCCAGGCTCTCCTCTGGTCCGGCTTCGGGACGCTGGTCAGCCTCGCGACGTGCGGCCTCGCCATCCCGATCTTCATGGGCTTCCACATCCTCGCCGCGGTCCGCGCGCTCGAGGGCCAGGACTACGAGTACCCGCTGATCGGCGATCTCGTTCGCAAGCTCCAGACCGTCTGAGCGCTACGCTCATGAACCCGCGGCGAGGGCTCGTTCCGCGCCGCGTTCCTGCTGGGGTTGATCGTGGCCGGCGTCGATGAGCGGTCGACGCGGGACGTCGCACGTCACCATGATCGCGAAGGAGTTGAGCGTTCGCTACCGACCGGCGTAACGTCGGCGGATGAGACGAGTCCTCCGCGGTGCCGCAGTTCGTGCGTCGTTCCTCGCTGCCACCGTCGCTCTGCTCGTGGCCGCGCCACAAGAAGCGGCAGCGCAGGATGCGAACGGCCTCGGCGAGAAGCATCAGCTCATCCTCTCGGTCGACCGCCTCCTGCCGGTGCTGAGCTACACGAGCCAAACCGTCACCGCGACGGTCGGCGGCGCCGCCTTCAAGACCACCGACAGCGGCACGTCGGCGGCGTTCCTGTTCGGGCGCGAGCCCAATCTCGGCGTCGTGCACACCATCCCGCGCGTCGCGTTCGACTACACCATCGTGAGGCGCCTCACGCTCGGCGGCGCCTTCGCGTTCGCGATTGGCCTGGGTGGAACGCACACGGAAGATCTCCCGAATGGGACCTCGCGGAAGATCGACGCGTCGAAGACCTCGGTCGTCGGCTTCGCCCCGCGCGTCGGCTACGTGCTGCCGCTGGGCGACAACTTCGCGTTCTGGCCCCGAGCCGGCTTCGCGGTCTATTCGGTGAGCACCTCGATCCCGTCGGTCGGTCCGCAGAACGCCGCCGTCACGACCACCGACAGCGACACGCTGTTCTCGCTCGACCTCGATCCCCAGTTCGCGTGGACCCCCGTGCGCCACTTCTTCATCCACTTTGGACCGCTGATCAACATCCCGCTCAGCGGGTCGCGCTCGACGGAGGTCGCCAACGGCCCCAGCTCGACGACGAACAAGAACGACCTCTCGGTGTTCCACTTCGGGCTGAGCGCAGGGCTGGGCGGCTGGTTCGATCTGTAGAGACGGGCACTCACAGCGGGAACGGCGCGCTTTCGCTCACCGGGATTGATGAAGCCGTGCTTCTGCACGCGGTGCGTAGGAGAACCGTGGTCGCTTCTTCTGTCGGACGTGGGCCGTCGTCGTGCTGGCGAATGGCGGTCCATCCTTGGAACCATCGCGCTGATGAGCACGGGTCGATCCGCGCCGGCCCGCTCTGAACGCGCTGGTGTTTCTTGTAGTTCTGAAGGCAGTAAACGAGGGCATTACGCACCTGGCGCGCGCTCGTGAGATCGCGACGGTCGTAGCGATCACCCCACACCTGACCGCGGCCGCGACCGCACGCGGCGTTGAAGAGGCGATTCGCGCGTACCGAGAAGCTCTTCATCCCCCGCGCGAGCGCATCGCTGTCGTCGGCCTCGACGATGAGATGCAGGTGATCGTCCTGGACCGAGAACTCCACGACACGAAAGTCGTCGCGCCGAGTTCGACGAACTGCGGCCTCGAACGCTGCGGACAGCGTCTGCGCACGGAAGCTCGGGAGCCCGCGTTTCGCCCGCATCGTGACGTGCAGCGGGTTCCAGTACTTGTGCACCGCCCGCGCGCGATGCCGCACGTTCGCAAACACCGCAGGCTTGGGCCCCGGACGCTTCTTCCTCTTGCCCGCGAGCGTGAGCTTGCGCTGATCCTCGAAGGTCATCTGAACAGGGATGCGACGCCGGGTGCTCATGAAGAACAGGGCGGTTCGACACCAAAAAGCGGAAAATGGCGAGGGAACGACGCTCTCCGGTTGCACAGTTGCACACACACTGCTCGAGGTCGCGAACGGACGCGCCACCGCGGCGGCTCAAGCGCCACGCCACGCCTCTCCTCTCGTATCCGCATCCGTCAGGATGCGTTGAGCCGAAGGCGCGGCTCTCGACCGAGAGCCCCCGCGCGAACGTCGACGTCAGGCAGCGCGACACCGCCTGCGCGGTCCCCTCCCCCTTCCCTTGCAGGCCTCTCGTCTCGCCCCGCAGATCGAGACGAGCTCACAGACCGACGCTCGGCCCCGGCCTACACCGGGAGCGGCGTCGTCTGCGTGGGCGTCGCCGCGGGGCTTCCGCCGCCCGGCGGCGTCGTGTGACGTGATCGCAGTGTGCGGCGGATCACCAGCTCGACGTCGTCGGCGTTCACCGGCTTCACCAGGAACGCGTCGGCGCCGATCGCGCTGAGCCGCTGCCACTCACGCGGCCCGCCGGCGGCCGTCAGCACGATGATCGGGGTGCGCGCCGAGCTCTCCACCGACCGGAGGAGCAGCGTGAGCTTCGCGCCATCCATCTCGGGCATCTGGAGGTCGACCAGGACCACCGAGTAGGGGTTCTTCTCGAAGGCCTCGAGGGCCATCTCGCCGTCGCCGACCTCGTCGATCACGGCGTTCGGGAAGCGGTCCTTCAGCGATGCGACGATGAGCGAGCGCCAGTCGTCGTCGTCATCCGCGATGAGGATGCGCTCCGGCTCGCGCGCGCCGCTGTGCTCGGCCATGAGCGCCCGGCGGAACGCTTCGACGGTCGGATAACGCTTCCACGGATCCTTCGCGAGCGCCTTCAGGACGACGTCGTCGTAGCCGGCGGGGAGGCCCGACCGGATCTTGCTCGGCGGGACCGCCTCCTGGAGAACGTGCTGCGAGAGGACGTTCATGTCGGTCTGGCCCGTGAAGGGCGGACGTCCCGTGAGCAGCTCGTAGGCAATGCAGCCGAGCGCGTAGATGTCGCGACGGCTCGCGAGCTCGGGTGCCTCGTCCTCGCCGAGCGCGGCCTCGGGCGCCATGTACGACGCGCTGCCGACGATGAAGTTTCCGCTCGTCGCGCTGTCGAGGACGCGCGCGACGCCGAGATCGCCGACCGCGACGCGGAAGTTCTGATCGATGAGCAGGTTCGACGGCTTCAGATCGCGATGCACCGTGCTGGTCGCGTGGATGGCCTCCACGCCGAGGCAGGCCTGCTCGAGGATGCGCACGGCTTCCCCGAGATCGGGGAACGTGCCGGCGGGACGCGCGCGCAGCCACTGGTCGACGGTCTTGCCGTCGACGTACTCCATGACGAAGTACGGCGTGCCTTCGTGCTCGCCGAACGCAAACACCGAGAGCACGTTGCGATGTCCGACGCGTGCCATCGCGCGGGCCTCGTTGTGGAAGAACGTGCGCATCTCCGGGAACGCGAAGAGGTCCGGCTTGATGAACTTGATGGCGACCTTGCGATCGAGCCGCTCGTCGGTGGCGAGCGCCACGGACCCCATGCCGCCGACGCCGAGCGCGCGCTCGACGCGATAGGTACGATCGACGAGCGCTCCTTCGTGGAGACCGACCGCCGCGAGCGGATCGGCGGAGGGGCGCTCACCCGCGCCGTTCCCTCCGACGGGTCCACGGAAGCCGCGGCGCTCCGAGCGCGTCTCGCCGCCGACCGGCATCCACTCCGCGACGGTCGCCGCGAGCGCGCCCGTCGGGATCTCCACGGAGACCGCGGGCGGATACTCTTCGGACGAAGGCTCGGCGGTCGCCGCGCCCGAGACCGGCGGCGGAACGCTCGACGGCGTCTGCGCGAGCAAGCGCGATGCGCTCGTCGGCGACTGACGCTCTTCGTCGCGACCCCGTGAAGCCATGAATCCTCCAGAAGACGTTCGTAGTGCCACGATGCTATCCGAGCGAGCGCGGCCACGAGACCGTCGCGCGCGATGCCCTTCGAGCACGGGCCGTACCAGCCTGTACTAGGGCCGAGATGTCGCGGCCACCGTCTCCGTTGCGCCCGGAAACATCGGACGTCGGGTCAGCTCGTCCGCGAACGACGTAGAAAGCAACGCGTCCCGAGCCAGTCCGGTGCGCACGAATGCCACGCGCGAGGCTACAGGGCACAACGCCACGCCATGGAATGCGCGTAAGTCCGTGTGTTACCCGCCATGCGACAAATCCGCACGCCGCGGCGCCGGCAGGGCGCCGCATCGGCCTCAGACTCCCGGCCACGCGCACGCCGTCCGGTGACTACTTCTTCGTGGTGGTGGTGGTCGCCTGGATGCTCGTGGTGGTGGTGGTGGTCGGCGGCGACGCAGACGCCGCGGCCGCTGCGAGGCTGGACCGGCGCGCGACGAGCGCGGACTGCACCTTCGCCGTCACCTGATCGGCGGCGGTGTCGAGCGCGCCAGCCATCGCGGCGACGACGTCCTCGATCTTCGGCTTTTCGACCGACACGGCACGGTCGACCGTCAGCGTGTCTTCCCAGAGCACGCCGCTGTCGTCCGACAGGATGGCCTTGATCTGGACGCGGGCCGCACGCCCCTTGTCGAGACGAAGGTCGTCGAACGCGATGACCTCGACGTCGAGCGTCGGGGCCGCGCCGTTGAAGACGCGATGGAGGCCGTGCTCCTCGTAGAGCGTGCGACCGAGCTCGCGACGAACGAACGTCTCGGGACGCTCCGTCCAGCGCCAGGCCTCGTAGTAGCCGAGCTCGTAGGCAGCGTCGCGGAAGGCGATGCGCTCGCGCAGGTTCGAGCCCGACGACACACGACCGAGGCGGACCTCGAGCGCGTCGTTGGGTGCCGGGCGTGGTGCTCCGGGCGCCGTGGAGGCATCGCCGCCGTTGAGGTGCGGCTTCACCTGCTCGGGGCTGAAGTAACGGATCTCGACGATGTCCGCCTTCGACGTGAGCGCGCAGCCGGCGCTCAGAGCCAGCGCGGCGGGGAGCGCGATGCGCGAACAGAGGAGCGTGAGCGCGGAGTACTTCATTTGGCGGCCTTTACCTTGGTCTTGCCCTTGATCAGCATGTCGGGGTCGCGGTCGAGCGACTCGGCGAGCGTGCGAATGGCCTCGGCGGCCTCGCTCACGTCGCGCAGCGTCGCTTCGAGGTCGCGCTGCGTCCCGCGGCCGTTCCGGCCCATCTCGCCGAACGAATCGCTGGCGCCCTTGATGCTCGCGAGGAGCCCCTTGTCGCCGTCGAGACGCTCGAGGACCGCGTTCATCTTGTTCACGGCCTTGTTCAGATCGGTGATGGTGCCCGCGGCCTTGCCGCCCAGGTCCTGCTTGTCGATGCGCGTGAGCGTCGCCTGCAGCGTCATCATGACCTCGTCAGCATGGCCGAGCGTGGAGGTGGCCTTGCCGGCGACGTTCTCCTTCTCGAGCACGGCGAGCATGCGATCGACGCGGCCCATGATCATGACCACGGCATCGACCATCTCCGGGAGGCGATCCATCGCCTTCGTGATGGTGTCCTCGAGGTTCTTCATCATCGACGGCGCGGCCGGGATGTAGTGATCGACGGGCGCCGTGAAGGGCAGCTCCGGCGGCGGATTGCTCTTCACGTCGAAGAAGTCGATGGCGATGAACTTCACGCCCGTGATGCCCTGCGAGCCGAGCTGCGCGCGCAGGTCGGGCGGGATGGCGAACCTCTCGTTCTTGCCGTGCTTGCTGACGCCTTGCTCGGTGAGGCCCATGCGCTTGATCTCGGCGGTGTCGAGCTCGCTGACCACGTCGACCATCCGGTGGTCGGGCGCGATCTCGATGGCCGATACGTTGCCGATGCTGACGCCGCGGAACTTCACCGGCGAGCCGAGGTCGAGGCCCTGCACGGACTCGTTGAAGTACGAGTGGTACTTCACGGTGTCCTTGCGCGTGCTCGCGACGCCGAGCAGCACCGCCGCGGCGATGGCCATGCCGAAGCCGAGGAGGACGAAGAGACCGAGCTTGTAATGATTGGTGGGGGCCGCCATGTCAGGCTTCCTTGGGCTTACGGTTGAAGAAGTCGCTGACGCGCTTGTCGGGGCTGTCTTTCAGCTCGCGCGGATCACCGGCCGCGATGATGGTCTTCTCTTCTTTCGAGAGCATGACGCAGCGATCGGCGATGCGGAAGATGCTCGCGAGCTCGTGAGTCACGACCACGACGGTGAGACCGAGCGTCTTCGAGAGCGTGACGATGAGCTCGTCGAGGTCGGCGGCCATGATGGGGTCGAGGCCGGCAGAGGGCTCGTCGAGGAACACCAGCTCGGGCTCGAGGGCGAGCGCGCGCGCGATGGCGGCGCGCTTCTTCATGCCGCCGGAGAGCTCCGCGGGGAGCTTGTCGGCAGCGCCGTCGAGACCAACGAGCTTCAGCTTCGCGCGCGCAATGGCGGCGACCGCGTCGTCCGGCAGATCGGTCCACTCCTCGAGCGGCA
>JAYTZB010000032.1:0-4772 GCA_043742085.1 Polyangiaceae bacterium | reverse complement strand
CACTTCGAGCGCTTCGGCGAGATCTACTTCTCGACCGTCTACAAGGGCGTGATCAAGGGCTGGCACCGCCACCTCGACATGTCCCTCAACTACGCATGCATGGTGGGCCGCGTGAAGTGCGCGCTCTTCGACGACCGTGAAGGCTCCGCGACCAAGGGCACGCTCATGGAGGTGTTCCTCGGCCCCGACAGCTACTCGCTGCTCATCGTTCCGCCCGGCGTGTGGAACGGCTTCAAGGGTCTCGTCGATCCGCTGTCGGTGGTCGCGAACTGCTGCACGCACGCGCATGACCCCAAGCGCAGCTCGCGGCTCGACCCGTTCGAGAACCACATCGACTACGACTGGGCGGTCAAGAACCACTGAATGCCGGCGATGCGCGTCCTACTGACGGGGGCCGGCGGCTTCATCGGAACGAACATCGCGCGTTCGCTCCTGGCGCGCGGCGTCGAGGTGCACGCCGTGGTGCGCGACAGCAAGCGCGCGGCCCGTCTCGACGACCTCGCCGATCGCCTCACCATCCACGAGGCGCATCTGCTCGATCCCGCTGCGCGCGCGCGCGTCATCGAGGCGGCCAGACCCCAGCTCTGCATCCACTCGGCGTGGTACGCCGTGCCGGGCAAGTACCTGCACGCGCGGGAGAACCTCGCGCATGTGGCGGCGAGCCTGGACCTCGCCGTCGCGCTGGCCGATGCAGGATGCACGCGTTTCGTCGGGCTCGGGACGTGCTTCGAGTACGACACGAGCGTCGACGTGAACCTCACCGAGTCGAGCGCGACCGGGCCGACGTTCCTCTACTCGGCATGCAAGCTGGCGCTCTTCGACATGCTTCGCGCGTACGCGCCGCTCGCGAACCTCGGCTTCGCATGGTGCCGCGTCTTCTATCAGTACGGTCCGAACGAGCCCGCCGAGCGGCTGGTGCCTGCGGTCATCCGGCGCCTGCTCGGGGGCGGCGTCGCCGAGACCACCGAAGGCGCACAGATCCGGGATTTCCTGCACGTGGCCGATGTCGGCGAGGCCGTGACGAGCGTCGCGCTGTCGGCGCTCGAGGGCGCGGTCAACATCGGCTCGGGCGTGCCCATCACCGTGCGGAAGCTCGTCTCCACCATCGCGCGCCTTTGCGATGCGGAGGAGCGCGTGGCCTTCGGCGCGCTGGAATACCGGCCCGGCGACCCCATGCACGTGTGCGCCGACGTGACGAGGCTCGCGAGCACGGGCTTCACGCCGCGCTTCGATCTCGAGGCGGGCCTGCGCGACACCGTCGCGGCGGCTAGACTGGCACTGCCCCGATGAGCGCAGCCCGATGAGCGAGTTCGATGCCTACGCGGGATCTTACGAGGAGGACCATCGCTCGAGCGTGTCGGCGAGCGGCGAGGACCCGGCATACTTTCACGACTACAAGGTCACGTGCCTCGCGCGTAAGGGCCTGCTCGAGGCTGGACCGCTGCTCGACTTCGGGTGCGGGATCGGGAACCTCACCGAGCGGCTCGTGGCGCGCTGCACGGAGGTGCATGCCTACGATCCGTCGGCGCAGAGCCTCGCGCGCGCACGCGAGCGCGCACCGACCGCACACGTCCATGATGATGCGAAGACCATCCCGAAGGCGCACTTCGCGACGGTGGTGCTGTCGGGCGTGCTCCATCACGTGGCGCCGAGCGCGCGGGCCGAGCTCCTTCGCACCGTGCGCGGTCTCCTGCGGCCCGGCGGGACCATCGTCGTGTTCGAGCACAACCGCTTGAACCCGGTCACGCGCCGAGCCGTTGCCGCATGCGCCTTCGACGACGACGCGATCCTGCTCTGGCCCTGGGAGGCGCGCGGCCTGCTCCGCGAGGCGGGCTTCACGCGCGTGCGTACCGACTACATCGTGTTCTTCCCGCGAGCGCTGGCGTTCTTGCGGCCGCTCGAGCCGAAGCTGCGTCGGGTGATGCTCGGCGCGCAGCAGATGATCGTGGCGACGAACGCCTGAATCGCCGGTCGGCGGTCGTCGCTTCACGTCCGGGCTGCGAGTCGATCTCGATCTGCAGGGGCAGAACGAGAGGCCGGCAAGGGAACGGGGGGAGCCCCGCAGGCCTAGTCGTGAGTGCTGCGCGTCGACGTTCGAGCGCGGGTCCTCGCTCGACGAGAGAGAGAGCTGCCGGGGTCTATCCGAGCCGCGTGCGGCTTCAGTTTGGCGCGCGCGGCGCTTCTCCGGGACGGATGTAGCCGTGCTTCTGCCAGGCGGTGGCTAGGAGCACCGTGCTCGCTTCAGCGCGCTGACGAGCAGGGATCGATGCGCAGGGGCCCGCTCTCGACGCGCTGGTGTTTCTTGTAGTTTTGAAGGCAATAGACGAGGGCATTGCGCACCTGACGTGCGTTGGTGAGATCACGACGGTGGTAGCGATCGCCCCACACCCGGCCACGACCGCGGCCGCACGCGGCGTTGAAGAGGCGATTGGCACGCACCGAGAAGCTCTTCATCCCGCGCGCCAGCGCATCGTTGTCGTTCGCTTCGACGATGAGATGAAGGTGATCATCTTGGACCGAGAACTCCACGACGCGAAAGTCGTCGCGACGCGTCCGACGAATCGCGCGCTCGAAGGCCGCGAACAGCGTCTGCGCACGAAAGCTGGGGAGCCCACGCTTCGCCCGCATCGTGACGTGCAGCGGGTTCCAGTACTTGTGCACGCCGAGCGCGCGATGCCGCACGTTGGCAAACTCCGCAGGCTTCGGCCCCGGACGCTTCTTCCTCTTCCCCACGAGCGTGAGCTTGCGCCGATCCTCGAAGGTCATCTGCACGGGGGATGCGCGAGCCGAAGGCGCGGCTCTCGAAGCGACCGCGCCTGCACGACCGTCGACCTCGAGCTCTCGATACGGCCTGCGGGGTCCCCTCCCGTTCCCTTGTCGGCCTCTCGTCTCCGTGCTGCCCTCTAGCGGCGGCGGCGCTCGAGGTCGGCGGCGATGACCGCGAGGTCGACGCCCGCTCGCGCCCACGACGCTGCCGTGATCTTGGAGCCCGCGACGTCGGCCCAGCGGCGGAGTGGCACCTCGAGAAAATCCGCGGGCTGGAGACCGGGAAGGCCGCCGGCGCCGACGAGGAGCCGGCCCAGGAGCTCGACGTCGAAGATCCATCGCGAGTGAAAGGGCTCGGCGATCGCCGCGCGGAGGAGATCGGTGTTCTCGAACAGCTTGGCGCCGCACTGCGTGTCGTAGAAGCGCGCGCGCAGCACCAGCGACGCCAGCGTCGCGAACGCTCGACCCAGGTAGTGACGACCCGGGTGGCGATCGATGTCGCTGCCGGCGAGGGCCACGCGCGAGCCCATCACCACGGCGGCCTTGCGGTCTCGCGCGGTCGCCACGAGACGGAGCAGCTCGTCCGGCGGCGTCGCGAGGTCGGAGTCCGCGAAGCCGACGATGGCCGCGTCCTGCCGTGACGCATGCTCGAGGCCCCGCCGCACCGCCTCGCCCTTGCCGGCGTTCTTCGCCAGCGTGAGCAGCTCGATGCGACCTTCGCTCCGCGCCGCGAGAGCGGTCACGATGGCGCCGGTGTCGTCGGTCGAGCCGTCGTCGACGAACAAGAGACGCAAGCCCGCCGCGCGAGAGAGCTCGAGAAAGCGCTCGCGGTCGAGCCGCTTCGCCTCGTTGTAGCAAGGGACGACGATCACCGCGTCGCGCATCACCGCGTCGCGCATCACCGTGTCACCGCGTGGTGCATAGCGCCCACCAGCTGAGCCCCGGCAACTGCAGGCCGTAGCGCGCCGAGAGATGCGACGCGCGGTTGTCGAGCGCCAGCGCCGTCGAGACGAGCTTCGTCTGGAGCGCGCCGCCGTTCCACGCTGCGCTCGCCGGAGACGCAGCAGGCAGCCCCAGCGCAGCGCGGGCCACCTCGAGGAGCTTCTGCGCCCCGCGCGGCGCGAGGAGCGAGTGGAAGAGGCCGCCCTGACGCTCGATGCGGAGGCCCGCCCCCTCGAGCAGCGCCGCGCCGGAGGCCGGCGAGTAACGGCGAAAGTGCTTCAGCTGCGTGTCGTGCGCGGTGAAGAGCGCGCTCCAGGCCGGCACGCTCACGAGCACCGTGGTCCCCGCGTGCGTGTTCTCGCGCACGAGCGCATCGAGAAAAGCGTGGTCGTCCTCGACGTGCTCGAGGACGTCGAGGAGCAGGAGGACGTCGGCGCGCGCGGTCGGCTTCTGCGCGGTGCGCGTGATGCCGGGGGTGACCTTCGCGACGTCCTCGTCTGTGTAGCCCGCGTCCCAGCACTCGATCTGCGAGCCCGCGGGCAGGCGCGGCAAGAGCGCCGCCGCGAACCACGAGTCGCCCGAGCCGACGTCGAGCACGCGCAGCGGTCTCGCGCGGCGCGTCGCGTCGGTGCCGCGCAGGATCTCCTCGAAGAACTCGAAGCGTGCCACCTCCCACGGATGGCGAACAGCGAAGTCCTCCAGCGCTTCACGGAGATCCATCGCGAGGCTCCTCGTCGACCGAACCGTAGTCTTGCGTCTCGGCGCGCTTGCGCATGCGCTTGTGACGGATGCGCTCGCCCACCACGTAGAGCGGTCGCGACTTCACCTCCTCGTAGATGCGCCCGACGTACTCCCCGAGCACGCCCGTCACGAGGAGCTGCACACTGAAGAGCAACGACACGAGCACCACGGTGGTGGTCCAGCCCGGGACCGTCGCGTTCAGGAAGGAGTGCGCGAAGATCGCGGTCATCGCGTAGAGCACGCTCCCGGCGCCGACCAGCACGCCGAGATACGTCGCGAGGCGCAGCGGCAGGATGCTGAACGACATGATCCCGTCGAACGCG
>JAYTZB010000031.1:0-4413 GCA_043742085.1 Polyangiaceae bacterium | reverse complement strand
GATGGGCCGCTGCGCGTCGACGATCTTCGTGGCGATCTGCGCGACGATCTCCTTGTAGCTGCGCCACGGCCCGGCGGCGGGTAGCGGCGGGATCGACGGATGCGGATCGTGCCGCTCCTCGGCAGCGGCGGCGATCGACGCCCGCTCGGCCTTCGACGCCGTCTTCGAATCCGGCGGTGGCGGTGGGACGCTGCGCATCGTGCCGATCTTGTCGCTCTTCTCGCTCTTCTCGGCCTTGTCGGCCTTGTCGAGCTTGTCGACTGACTTCTCGGAAGCGCGATCGGCCTTGTCAGCGGAGCGTTGCTCGGCCTTCTCCGTCTTCGCGCTCGCGTCCTCGGCCTCCTTGGCCTTGCGACGCTCCGCTTCGCCCGCTGGGGCTCGTTCGGCCATCAATCCCTATTTTCCGCTTCGGCGCGCGCAATATCCAGCATTTTACCAAAACTTGTTGGTAATGCCGCAGGCGTGCGCCTCGCCGAGCTCCATGTCTATCCGCTGAAGGGAGCGCGCGGCATCGCGCTCCAACGCGCCGACGTGCTCGCCGGTGGGCTCCGTCACGATCGCCGTCTCATGCTCCTCGATGCGCACGGCGCGTTCGTCACGCAGCGCAAGCATCCGCGGATGGCGCTCGTCACGACCGCGTTCGTCGAGGCGCAGGCGGCGCTCGCGCTCACGACGCCGAACGGCGGAACGTTCGAGGTAGCGCTCGCGGTCGAACCGAACGCGCCGCGCCGCATCGTGCGCATCTGGGACGACGACGTGGAGGCCGTGGCGATCGGCGGTGCCGTGACCGAGGCGCTCTCGGATCATCTCGGAGAGCGCTGCACGCTGGTGGCCATACCGGAGGACGTCGTGCGTCCGGTCGAGGCTCCCCACGGCGCGCCCGGCGATCGCGTGGGGTTCGCCGACGCGTATCCCGTCCTCCTCGCGACGCGCGCCTCGCTCGCCGATCTCAACGCGCGTCTCGAGGAGCCGGTGCCGATGAACCGCTTCCGGCCCAACCTCGTGATCGAGGGCGGTGAGGCCTTCGCCGAGGAGGCGCATGCAAGCGTGCGTATCGGTCCCCTCACCTTTCGCATGCCCAAGCGCTGCTCGCGCTGCCCGGTCACGCTCGTCGATCAGGAGACGGCGGCGGTCGGCAAGGAGCCGCTGCGCACCCTGGCCCGGTACCGGACCGCCGACAACAACGTGTACTTTGCACAGAACCTGATCCCCGACATCCTCGGGAGCCTGAGCGTCGGCGACGAGGTCACGTACCTCGACCCCCTGCGCTGACGCAGTGTTCGCTGACGGCGGCGCTCGCTTGGCGGGGTCAGCTGACGCTGTCGAGGACGCGCTTCAGGACGTCGGTGTCACGCACGCCCTCCGCCTCCGCGCGATAGCTCATGACGAGCCGATGGCGGAGCACGGGGACGACGAGCGCCTTCACGTCCTCGATGTCGGCGGCGGCCTCGCCGCGCAGCGCCGCGCGCGCCTTGGCGGCGAGGACGAGCGCCTGCGATCCGCGCGGCCCGGCGCCGAAACGCACGTACTCGTCGACCTCCTTGACGCCCGACGACGTCCCCGGTCGATCCCCGGTCCCGGCGCGGCTCGGCCGGGTGGCGCGACCGAGCGCGACGGCGAGCGACACCGCGGCGTCGGTGACGGGGATGCGCGGTACGAGCGCCTGGAGCGCTCGAACCTCGGCAGCGGAGAGGACGCGGGGCACGGTGCCGACGTCGGCGCTCGTCGTCCGGCGAGCGATCTCGCGCTCCTCGTCCTCGGACGGGTACTCGACGTGGATCTCGAGGAGGAAGCGATCGAGCTGCGCCTCGGGCAAGGGATACGTGCCCTCTTGCTCGATCGGGTTGCGCGTCGCGAAGACCTGGAACGGGTCGGGGAGCACGTGGGTGACGGTGCCCACGGTGACCCGACGCTCCTGCATCGCCTGGAGCAACGCCGCCTGCGTCTTGGGGGGCGTACGGTTGATCTCGTCGGCGAGAATCAGGTTGTGGAAGATCGGGCCGGGCAAGAAGCGCACGCGCCGGTGGACGCCGCCGTGACTATCCTCGTCTTCCTGGAGGACGTCGGTGCCGGTGATGTCGGCCGGCAGGAGATCGGGTGTAAACTGCACGCGACCGAACTCGAGGTCGAGCGCCTCCGCGAGCGACGCGACGAGCAAGGTCTTGGCGAGGCCGGGCACGCCGACCAGCAGCGCATGCCCGCGCGCCAGGAGCGCGACCAGCATGAGGTCGATGACCTCGTCCTGGCCGACGACGCGGGCGGCGACCGCCTCGTGGAGCTTGGCGCGCGCGCTCGCGGCCCGGCCGAGGAGATCGGCGTCGCTCGGTGCGGCGCCCTGCTGCGGCTCCGCCGGCTCGCGTGCACGCTCATCGGCCTGGGACGGGGTACTCACCGCCCTCTCTGTTCTCATGAGAGGACCAGGCGTGTCAAAGCACCCTTTGCAGGCGCGTGCATCCCGACGTAGAAGCTGAGGCTCGATGCTCGAGCCCAGCAACGAGACGGTGACACGTCCCGATCCGGGGCTGGCCCGCGGAAGGTGGGAGGCCCCGGCATGGGCCTTCTGGGTGGCCCTGGCGGTCGTCCTCGTGGGCACGACGCTCTACGTGCTGAAGCGCACGGGCAGGCTGCGGAGACCCAAGGCATGAAGGCGAACATCCGCAAGATCCTCTACGCGATGCTGCTCGGCGTCTGCGTCTACTTCGGGCTCGCGCTCTACAGCGGGCTCGGCAAGATCCGCGATTCGCTCGCAATCTTCCACGTGGAGACGTTCTTCTTCGCGTGCGGGCTTGCCTTCGGCAACTACGTGCTGCGCTTCCTCAAGTGGGAGTTCTACCTGTCGCGGCTCGGCATCCGGAACATCCCGAAGCTCGACAGCTTCCTCACGTTCCTCTCCGGCTTCGTGCTGACCGTGACGCCCGGCAAGGTCGGCGAGGTGTTCAAGTCGCTGGTCCTCTTCGAGACCCACGGCGTCCCGATGACCAAGACCGCCCCCATCGTGGTCGCCGAGCGCGCGACGGACGTGATCGGCATCGTCGCCCTGATCGTGTTCGGCTCGCTGGGCTTCTCGGGCGGGCTCCTGTGGGCGGGCATCGGCTCGACGCTGGTGCTCGCGTTGATCATCACCGTCGGCAACAAGAAGCTGTCGATGGCGATCATCCACATGGTGGGTCGGCTGCCGGGCAAGCTCGGCAAGATCGCGCCGAAGCTCGAGGCGGCCTACGAGAGCCTCGCGACGCTCCTCGCTCTCCGGAACCTGCTCGTCCCGAGCCTGCTCTCCGCCGGCGCCTGGACGCTGGAATGCCTCGCGCTGTGGGTGATCCTCGGCGGCTTCGGCCAGTCGACGAGCATCCCGCTCGCCACGTTCTTCTATGCGACCAGCACGCTGGTCGGCGCGATCGTCCCGGTGCCGGGCGGCCTCGGCGTGACCGAGAGCGCGCTGATGGGCCAGATGACGGAGATCGGCCATGTCGAGAAGGGCATCGCCACCGCGGCGATGATCCTGGTCCGCTTCGCGACGCTGTGGTTCGCGGTCGTGGTGGGCTTCGTCGCGCTCTCCTGGATGAAGCGCCGCCACCCGGGCCTCCTCGCCAAAGACGACCCCAACGTCGCCGCCCTCTCGAAGAAGGCGTGACCCGAGAGGAAGAGACCGCGGAGCCACGGAGGGACGGAGGCAACCACGGAGATCTTTTGGTTCCAGACATGCGACCGACCACAAGCCGTCGTGGACGCGCTCATGCGTGGCGTCGAGATCGGCAGCCAAATCTGCCCTCCCTCTCGTCTCCGTTCCTTCGTGACTCCGCGGTCTCTGGTCCCGGGTTCTCGCTCCCTAAGGGATGGCGCGGAGGGCGGTGAGGATCACTTCGAAGTCGGCGGGCGGGTCGACCTCGAAGCGGACCTTCTTGCCCGTCGTGGGATGGATGAAGCCGAGGACGCGCGCGTGGAGCGCCGGGCGGCCGAGGGCCTCCGCGGCCTCGCGGAACACCGGGTGCTTCGAGAGCTTGCCGTAGAGCGCGTCGCCGAGGATCGGGGTTCGCGCGTCGGCGAGGTGCACGCGGATCTGATGCGTGCGGCCCGTCTCCAGCCGGCACGCCACGTACGTGGCGAGGCCGTGCGCGAGGATCTCCAGCGGCTTCACGTGCGTCACGGCGCGCTTGCCCATCTTCACCTTCGACGAGAACTTGAGGCGGTCCTTCGGATGACGGCCGTGCATCGTCTCGAACGTCTGCTTGGGCACGTCGCCCAGACAGATCGCCACGTACTCGCGATCGATGGTGTGCGAGGCGAACTGCGCCTTCAGGTGCTCGCGCGCACGCGGGGTCCGGGCGACGACCATCACGCCGCTCGTCCCCTTGTCGAGACGATGAACGATGCCGGGCCGGCTTCGCTCGATGTCCTTCAGGCCTGACGGCGGCG
>JAYTZB010000030.1:0-4952 GCA_043742085.1 Polyangiaceae bacterium | reverse complement strand
TGCCGAGCCGCAGCCTCGCCGTCGACGCGGGCACCGGCGACGGCGCGCTCCTCGACGTGCTCGCGCCGTCGTTCGAGCGCGTGGTCGCCGTCGATCGCTCCGGCGCGCAGCTCGATCGCGCGCGCGCGCGCGTCGCGCGTCGCGGCTACACCAACGTGAGCCTGCTGAAGGCGGAGCTCGGCGCACCGGAGCTGCGCGAGCACGTGGGCGCCGGCGCGGACGTCGTCTTCGCGTCGCGGCTGCTTCATCACGCGCCGCGCCCTGTCGATCTCGTTCGCCAGCTCGCGCAGCTCGCCAAGGTGGGCGGCGCGGTCATGATCCTCGACTACGGCCGCCACGACGACGAGTCGATGCGCGACGAGGCGGATCTCTGGCTCGGCTTCGAAGGCCCGGAGCTCCTGCGCTTCGCGCGCGAGGCCGGCCTGCACGACGCCGAGGTCATCAAGCTTCCCGCCGCGTGGTGCGGCAAGGGCAAAGACGCACACCTGCCGTGGCAGGTGATGGTTTCACGCAGAAAGAAATAAGGAGAACACGACAATGGCTGAAAACTTCAAGGTCAAGGACATCTCTCTCGCGGCCTGGGGTCGCAAGGAAATCGCGATCGCCGAGAGCGAGATGCCGGGGCTCATGTCGCTCCGCAAGGAGTTCGGCGCAGGCAAGCCGCTCAAGGGCGCGCGCATCGCCGGCTGCCTCCACATGACCATCCAGACCGCGGTCCTCATCGAGACCCTCACGGCGCTCGGCGCCGAGGTCACGTGGACCAGCTGCAACATCTTCTCGACGCAGGATCAGGCCGCGGCCGCCATCGCCAAGACCGGCGTCCCCGTCTTCGCGTGGAAGGGCATGACCGAGCCCGAGTACGAGCAGTGCATCGAGATGCAGCTCACGGCGTTCGCGGGCGGCAAGGGCCCGAACATGATCCTCGACGACGGCGGCGACCTCACCGTCATCGCGCACAAGAAGTACCCGAACCTCTTCGAGGGCAACGACCCGATCCGCGGCCTCTCGGAAGAGACGACCACGGGCGTCCACCGCCTCTACGAGATGGCGAAGAAGGGCGAGCTCAAGGTCCCCGCGATGAACGTGAACGACTCCGTCACCAAGTCGAAGTTCGACAACCTCTACGGTTGCCGTGAGTCGCTCGGCGACGGCCTCAAGCGCGCCACGGGCGTCATGTTCGCCGGCAAGGTCGGCGTCGTCGCCGGCTTCGGCGACGTCGGCAAAGGCTGCGCGCAGGCCCTCAAGGGCCTCGGCGCTCGCGTCATCATCACCGAGGTCGACCCCATCTGCGCGCTCCAGGCGGCGATGGAAGGCTACCAGGTCACCACGATGGAAGAGGCCGCGCCCCAGGGCGACATCTTCGTCACCGCCACCGGCTGCTCGGGCATCATCCGCCCCGATCACTTGAAGGCGATGAAGGACCAGGCCATCGTCTGCAACATCGGTCACTTCGACTGCGAGATCGACGTCAACTGGCTCGAGAAGAACCCCGAGATCAAGGAAGAGAACGTCAAGCCGCAGGTCGATCAGTTCATCTTCCCCGACGGCAAGCGCATCACGCTCCTCGCCCGCGGCCGTCTCGTGAACCTGGGCTGCGCCGACGGTCACCCGTCGTTCGTCATGTCCTCGTCGTTCACGAACCAGGTCATGGCGCAGATGGAGCTCTGGGCCAACCACTCGAAGTACGAGAAGAAGGTCTACACGCTCCCCAAGAAGCTCGACGAGAAGGTCGCCGCGCTCCACCTCGACAAGCTCGGCGTGAAGCTCACCAAGCTCACGAAGGACCAGGCCGAGTACCTCGGCGTGTCCATCGAAGGCCCCTTCAAGCCCGAGCACTACCGCTACTGATCGACGCGCTGGCAGCGAACCGCTGACAGTATGCGAAGCCGGCGCTTCCGAGGGGAGCGCCGGCTTTTTTCGTGCCGTGGATCCGACGCGCGCTATAGAGGCGTGAGTGCTCCTTCGCGACGGTCGATACGCGCTGCTCCGGAAGCTCGGCGAAGGATCGCAGGGTGAGACCTACGAGGCGATGGATCACGGCGTCGGTCCCGAGGCTCGGGCGCGCGCCGCCCGCGAGGCGAAGCTCGCCGACAAATGGAGCCGCTACGTCCGCGAGCAGAAGAGCGGCGGCGAGGTCCCGCAGGACGCGCGGCTCGTCGCGATCAAGTGCTTCCGCGTCGGCAGCGCGAAGGCGTGGAAGGACGTCGAGCTCGCCGAGCGCGAGGCGCGGACGCTCGCGGCGCTCGATCATCCGCGGCTGCCTCGCTACTTCGAGCACTTCGAGGAGGACGGCGCGCTCTATCTCGTGATGGAGAAGATCGAAGGCGAGAGCCTGGCCGCGATCCGCAAGAACGGACGCGCCATGAGCGCCGCCGACGTGACGCGCATGGTCGAGGACATCGGCGAGGCGCTTCGTTACCTCCACGGGCGCGCGCCGTTCGTCGTTCATCGCGACATCAAGCCGGGCAACGTCCTCCGCCGTCCCGATGGATCGTTCGCGCTGGTCGACTTCGGCGCGGTTCGCGATCGCCTGAAGCCCGCCGGCGGCAGCACCGTCGTCGGCACGTTCGGCTTCATGGCGCCGGAGCAGTTCCAAGGCCGTGCGTCGCCGGGCTCCGACGTCTACGGGCTCGGCGCGACGGCCATCACGATGCTGACCGGCGTCGACCCCGAGGAGCTGCCGCACGTGGGCCTCGGCATCGACGTGACGCGTGCGCTGCCGAAGAGCACGCCAGCGCCGCTCGCTCGCGCGCTCGCGGCGATGCTGATCCCCGATCCGGATCGACGCGCCGGATCCATCGACGAGGCCCTCGCGCTGCTTCGCGATGAGGCGCCCGCGAAGCGCGCCGAGGAAGCACCGACGCCGGCTCAGGTGACGCAAGCGCAGATCGCGCCTCGACGCGCCACGCGTCGGCCGCTGCGGTTCGTCGATCTCGCAGCGATCGCTTCGGTGTGGTCCGCGGTCTTCGTGATGACGCGCCCGGGCATGGGCCATCACCCGGGACGCGCCGCCTTCGCGATCGTGCTCGCGTTGCTCGTGACCCTGTACCTTCGGCGCCCGCGCAGAGCGGCGAGGAGGGCACTGAAGGTGCGTGTCGCCGAGGAGACGAAGCGCGTGCGCGCGGCCATCGACGCTGCACCGGACGACGCGGACGACGCGGACGACGCGGACGACGCGGACGAGGTGACGCACGACGAGAGCGACGCGCCACCGAGCCGCAGGGCGCGGAAGGCTCGCCGGCGCTGACCGGCAGGTGACCGGCGCGTCTTGCAACGTCTGCGCGTTGCACGGCATCGTACGGATCCCATGCGCTATCGCCCCCTCGGACGCACCGGTCTCCTCGTCTCCGAGCTCTGCCTCGGCACCATGACCTTCGGCGGCAAGGGCTTCTGGGAGGTGGTCGGAAAGCTGGGCGCGAAGGAGGTCGAGGCCACCATCGGCGGCGCGCTCGACGCGGGCGTCAATTTCATCGACACCGCCGACGTCTACTCGGAAGGCGAGTCGGAGACGCTGGTCGGCGGCGCGCTGGCCTCCCTCGCGCGTCCTCGCGAGCAGCTCATCGTTGCCACCAAGGTCCGCGGCCGCACCGGTCCCGGCCCGAACCAGGTCGGCCTCTCGCGCTCGCACATCATGGCGTCGATCGACGCGAGCCTGAAGCGCTTGAACCTCGACTTCGTGGACCTCTACCAGATCCACGGCTTCGATCCGTCGACGCCCATCGAGGAGACGGTCCGCGCGCTCGACGAGGTGGTGCGCTCCGGCAAGGTCCGCTACGTCGGCTTCTCCAACCTCTCGGCGTGGCAAGCGATGAAGGCCATCGCGTACGCCGATGCCAACGGCCTCGCGCGCTTCCAGAGCGGGCAGGTCTACTACTCGATCGCCGGTCGCGACATCGAGCGCGAGATCGTGCCGCTCGCGCAGGACCAGGGCCTCGCGATCCTCCCCTGGAGCCCGCTCGCCGGCGGCCTCCTCTCGGGCAAGCACGACGTCGACAAGCCCGGCCCGGAAGGCTCGCGGCGCACGTCGTTCGATTTTCCTCCGGTCGATCGCGGTCGCCTCCCGAAGGTCCTCGATGCGCTGCGCACGGTGTCGAAGGCGAGCGACGTCTCGGTCGCGCGCATCGCGCTCGCGTGGCAGCTCACGAAGCCATTCGTCACGAGCATCATCATCGGCGCGAAGTCGAAGCCGCAGCTCGACGACAACCTCGCTGCCGTCGACGTGAAGCTCGCGCCCGAGCACGTCGCGCTGCTCGACGCCGCGAGCGCGCTTCCGCCGGAATATCCCGGGTGGATGCTCGACTGGCAGAACCGCGAGCCCCGCGTGCCTCCCGCGAAGGACGCGAAGGAAGCGAAAGACAAGCAGTGAGCAGCCTCTTCGAGCCGCTCACCCTGGGCGGCGTCACGTTGAAGAACCGCATCGCGGTCTCTCCGATGTGCCAGTACTCGGCGAACGAGGGGCACCCGACGTCGTGGCACATGGTGCATCTTGGCAGTCGCGCCGTGGGCGGCGCCGGCCTCGTCTTCACCGAGGCGACGGCGGTCGATGCGCGCGGCCGCATCTCGCCCGACGACACGGGAATCTGGCTCGATTCGCAGGCCGAGGCGTGGGCGCCGATCGCGGGCTTCATCAAGGAGCAGGGCGCGGTGGCGGGCATCCAGCTCGCGCACGCTGGTAGGAAGGCGAGCACCGACGCGCCGTGGAACGGCGGCAAGGCGCTCGACGCGGGCGCGGGCAAGCGTGGCTGGCGTCCCATCGTCGCGCCGAGCGCCATCGCGTTCGACGAGCATTCGCCGGTGCCCGAGGCGATGTCGGTCGCTGACATCGACGCGGTGGTGACCGCATTCGCCGACGCCGCGAAGCGCGCCATCGGAGCGGGCTTCGAGGTGCTCGAGATCCACGGCGCGCACGGGTACCTGCTGCACGAGTTCCTGTCGCCGCTCAGCAACAAGCG
>JAYTZB010000029.1:0-2902 GCA_043742085.1 Polyangiaceae bacterium | reverse complement strand
CGACCCAACTTGCTGACGGCGTCGCCGCTGGAGCGCGCCCGGGACCTCCTCGCGCTCCGTCGCGATGTCTACGCGGAGAACCACGGCTCCGTATCCACGGAGGGACGCACCCCCGAGGAGATCGCCGACCGCGTGCTCGCCATCGCCGAGCAGGACACGCTCGCCATGCCGCTCGGGGTGCGCTCCTACGTCATCGAGATGACCGATGGCGCGCCGGAGCGCCTGAGCGCCGCCCTGGAGGAGCTGGCGCCGTCGTCGATCTTCGTCGTGACCGACGACAACGTGCACGGTGCGCGCGGCGCCTGGCTCCAGCGAGCGCTCGATGGCCTGAAGACACCGCATCACCTCGTGTCGATCGCGCCCGGCGAGCAGACCAAGACCCTCGCGACGGTGTCGCGGCTGTGGGACGAGATGCTCGCGCGCGGCCTCGACCGCGATGCCGTGGTGCTCGCGTTCGGCGGCGGCGTCGTCGGCGACCTCTCGGGATTCACGGCGTCGACGCTGCTGCGGGGCATCCGATGCGTGCAGATTCCAACTAGTTTGCTGGCGATGGTCGACGCCTCGGTGGGCGGCAAGACGGGTTTCGATCATGCCGCCGGAAAGAACCTGATCGGCGCGTTCTTCCAGCCTCGGCGCGTCCTCGTCGACCTCGAGCACCTCACGACGTTGCCCGCGCGCGAGCGCGCTGCCGGGCTCGCCGAGGTGGTGAAGATCGCGCTCGTGCAGGACGCCTCGCTCCTCGAGCTCCTCGAGCGCACCGCCGACGCCGTGCGTGCGGGTGACCGTGATGCGCTCTGGCCCGTGATCCGCGGCGCCATCGAGGCGAAGATCCGCGTCGTACGCGACGACGAGCGCGAGAGCGGTGCGCGCGCGCTCCTCAACCTGGGTCACACCGTCGGTCACGCGCTCGAGGCGCATGCCGGATACGCGCGCTTGCTCCACGGAGAGGCCGTCGCGATCGGCACGGTCATCGAGCTGGCGGCGACCGAGCGCCTCGGGCTCACGCCGGCCGGTACCTCCGCGCGCGCCAAGGCAACGTTCGAGCGCCTTGGGCTGCCGACCGAAGCCACGCGCGCCGAGCTCACCGCTGCATGGCCGTTCGTGCTGTCGGACAAGAAGCGCGCAGCTACGACCTTGAAGCTGCCGGTGGTCACGGCGATCGGCGCCGGCACCGTGGAAGCCCTGCAGATCCCGGCCCTGCGCGACGCCGTGCTCGCGTAGCTCGGTCGTCGCAGGACGGAGCACAGCAGCGTAGCCGGGTGATCCGCCGCCCAGAATTTGGCGGTCTCGGCGATGACCCGATACGCTTCCCCTCACGGCTGCCAACGCAGGAAAGAGGTCTCCTCCTTCCATCAGCAGCGCGCGCTTTTCATTCGCCGAGGAGTGGGTCCATGAAGCGGATCTGGGGTCACGTTGTTTCGGTGGTCGCCGTGGGCCTGGCCGCAAGTGCGGTCATGCCGGCTTGCGCCACGAACGATCAGACGATTTTCATTCATGGCGCGCTCGCGCCCTCGGCGAACCGCCAGGCGGGCGGCTGCATCTACACGGCCGACCCGACCCAGGCGCAGCTGTTCGAGGCGCACGCCGACCTGGGCGTGACGGACAGCTACTTCGCCGTCCTGCTCGTCGGCAATCAACTGATCCCGCGCGGTGATTCGTTGAGCAACCGTGCCGAGAGCAATCGCGTCCACATCAACGGCGCGATCGTCCGCGTCACGGAGGCCGACGGGTCACTGATCCGCGAGTTCACGTCCCTGGCGGTCGGCATCGCCGACCCGGCCAGCAACGGTACGCCGTCCTACGCGAGCATCGGCATCGTCGCGCTCGATGCGCCGACGCGAGAGCTCCTTCTCCCGAGCCTGCCGAATCGCGTCGTCTCGAAGACGATCGCGATCAACATCAAGGCGTTCGGCACCACCCTCGGCGGCAAGGACGTCGAGAGCGGCGAGTTCCAGCTGCCGATGCAGGTCTGCAACGGCTGCCTCGTCGACTTCTCCTCGGGCAACGACCCGACGATGCCGTCGCCCAACTGCTTGAAGCCTCCGGCGATGGCGCAGACGGCGTCCACCGCTCCCTGCTTCCGCGGACAGGACGAGCCGGTGCTCTGCCAGACCTGCCTCGGCTCCCGCGTGGCGTGCGATCCGACGAAGCTGAATCCCGGTCCCTGACCGAGCCTTCGAGCGACGACTCCCGCGCTCGCCGGGACCGCAAGGACGCCGTTGCCCAGAGGTGACGGCGTCTTTGCTTTTGTGCGACAACCGTCGCGATGACACGCGCGCGAGCGGAGCGTGGACCCCACGCGAGAGGCTTCCGGACGTCCCGCGTCCTCGCGCGCCTCGCGGCGGTGGCGACCGCGGCGGTGACCGGCGCGGCGGCGATCCCCGCCCATGCCCACCCGCAGATCACGGCCGGCGCCACCACCGGGCTCGCGCTCACGGATGCGCGCGCCGAGAACGGACCGCGCGCGGCGTACCACCTGGGCGCGCGGCTCGATCTCCTGTTCCTCCGCGAGAAGCCGCGCGACATGGCCATCGGGCCGTACGTCGAGGTGATGACCGCCGCGTTCGACACGTTCGAGGGCGGCGGAGGGGTCGCCTGGCTCATCCCCACCGGCGCGACGGCGTTCGTCGTCTCCGGCGGAGCGTTCGGAAGGACGAGCCGCTTCGGATGGGAGCCGGGCGCGACGGGCACCATCTTCTGGGGCTCTCGCAGCTACAACTTTCACTCCGCGTACGCGGTCGGGGTCGGGCTGTTCGCGCAGGGTCGGTACGGGCTCGGCGACGGCAAGCAGGCGGACGCGATCTTCGGGGTGCAGCTCGACCTCGAGTACCTCGCGCTGCCGTTCGTGTTCGCTTACGAGGCCATCGCGCACTGACGAAGGTGGCGGCGTGTGTCGGTGGGC
>JAYTZB010000028.1:0-6019 GCA_043742085.1 Polyangiaceae bacterium | reverse complement strand
GCGAGGGCCTCCATCGATTGCGCGAGCGCGATGACCTCGGGACGTGCCGGGAGCACGGCCGACGGCCGGTCGAGCGCCTGCGCGCGGGCGATCGCGTCCCCGCTCCCCGCGTCATGGGCGGCCGATCCCCCGCCCGAGCAGGCGGCGGCGCAGGCCATGGCCGCAATGAGCAGGGCCCGCGCTGTCTCTGTTCTCGGCACCGCGCGAGAGGGTATCATCGGCACCGTGTCCGAGCCCCGCAACCCTGCCTCGTCATCGTCATCGTCATCGTCATCGTCGTCGCTCGCCGCGAGCAGCCCGGTCTACGCCGATCGCTCGACGGGACAGGTCTTCGCCGACGCTACGGCGATGGTCAACGCGTACCTCGCACGCTTCGCCGAGCGCGCGGGGACCGCGCTGCAACCGCTCGACGAGAACGGGTACACGCAGACCCGCAAGGGCTCGGCCACGATCGGGCTCAACGTGCTCGACGACCACGGGCTCCTTCTCCTCCTTGCGCCGGTGATGGCGGTGCCGAAGGCGGGCCGTGAGAGCTTCTATCGACGACTCCTCGAGCTCTCGTTCCTGTCGACCGCGGATGCCGCCTTCGCCATCGACGCCGCGAAGGACGAGGTCTTCGTGCGCGCGCTCCGGCGGCTCTCGGGGCTCGACTACGAGGAGTTCGAGGACCTCCTCGACACCGTCGGACGCGTCGCCGACGAATGGGACGACGCGTTGAAGCGCGAGTTCGGCCAGAGCTGACTCTCGAAGCTCGCCGCAGAAAAAGCCCGGGAAAGCCCCGGGATGTGCCGCTTTTCGGTCGCAGCGCGCGGTGTCGTGAGGAGTGGGCCGGCGCGCCCGCCGATGCTACGCTTGTCCTCGATGGCGATGCAGCAGAGCGGCAAAGGCGCGGGCGACTCGGACGCGGCCTCCCGGGCGGCCTCGGCGCTGAGCGACGAACAGGCCGACGAGTTCGCGGCGTCGTTCACGCCCGCGTGGGACACCGGCGAGGATTCGAGCGGCCCTGCCAACGCGACGCTGGTCGACGCGCCCGCGATGGGCGCGGCCGAAGCCGCCGCCGTCGTGCAGGCCGCTCCTCAGGCGGCAGCGCCAGCGTTCAATCCCAAGCAGACGCTCATCGGGACCGCGCCTCAGGCCAACGCTCCGGCCACCTCTTCCAACTCCGCCCCGCGCGGGCCGGCCTCGAGCGCAGAGGCGATCGATCCCGAGAATATCCTCGATTCCAGCACCGCGCCGCAGCCGGAGGTCCGAGCGGCCGCTCCGCCGCCGCCCGCGGCTGTCGCTGCTCCGCAGACCAGCCTCAAGGGCACGCAGATCATGGCGAGCTCGCCCGCGCAGATGGACGCGCGGAAGGCGCAGTCCCGCCCGCCGCCTCCCGGACCGGCAGCGTCCGCGGCGAAGAACGCCGCCGTGGCCGTCACCGCGGATCCGTTCGCAGCCTCGGTGCGATCGGGTCCGGGTCCGGCGCGTCGAGCGCGCCCGCAGAGCGAGGATCTCGACGACTTCGTACCCAAGAAGTCGAGCAAGATGCTCTATCTCGTCCTCGCGGGCCTCGTCTTCGCGGGAGGGCTCGGGCTCTTCCTGAAGTTCGCGCTCAGCGAGGACCCGAAGCCCGGGCCCGTCCAGCAGCACGCAACGGGGCCCGCCGTGGCCACCGCCGAGATCCCGCCCCCACCGCCGAAGGTCGATACGCCGCCGCCGCCCACCGCCGCGACTGCCACCACGGCTCCGAAGGTGGAGGCGCAGCCGGCCCCGGTCACGCTTCCTGCTCCCCAGAGCGCTCCGCAGCCCGTCCGGCCGGCAGAGCCGCCCGCGCATGTCGCTGCTGCGCCTGCGCAGCCCCGGCAGCGCGTGACCCCGCCCCAGCCCCAGGCCGTCTCCGCACCTCCGACGCCCCCAGCTTCACCGAAGACTCCACCGAAGCCCGCCAACGGTAGTATCGTCCGCGACAACCCGTTCTGATCCGCGCCCGCGCCTCCATGCCGGAGGCACCGCGTCCGCATCCGACCGGCGGTCAATCCATGAAGACGAGCCGAATCGCCGCTGCCGTCCTCGTAGCATTCCTGTCGTCCAGCGTTCCGCACCGTGCGGAAGCGCAGGACGACCCCGTCACCATCCAGGCGCGCGCGCGCTTCAAGGAGGGCGTGGACTTCTACGACAAGGGCCAATTCGAGAACGCACGCCTCGCGTTCCTCCAGGCCTATGCGCTGAAGAAGCATCCCGCCGTGCTCCTCAACCTCGCGCAGAGCAGCGCGAAGTCCGGGCACCCCCTCGAGGCGGCGAAGTACTTCCAGCAGTTCGTCAAGGAGTCGAC
This sequence comes from Polyangiaceae bacterium, assembly GCA_043742085.1. Lineage (GTDB taxonomy): Bacteria > Myxococcota_A > Polyangia > Polyangiales > Polyangiaceae > Labilithrix. The sequence continues at coordinate 3,705 of JAYTZB010000028.1, read as the reverse complement.
CAGCGCGAGCCCGGCGCAGAAGAGCGACGCAGAGAACGGCCTCGCGGAGGTCCGGCAGAAGCTCGGTCGGATCGAGGTCATCGCGCCTGCGGGCACCGAGATCACGCTCGACGAGAAGGAGCGGCTCGGTACAGCCCCGTTCGGCGAGGCCATCGACGTCGACCCGGGCGCACACTCGCTGCGTTCCTCGAGCGAGACGGTGCGCGTGACGGCCGGCGCCGGTCAGAAGGTGCAGGCGCGCTTCGGCGGCGGCGGCGCCGCGACGGTCGCTCCGGTTCCCGTGCCCGGCCCGACGCCGGCCACACCGTCCCCGACCACCACGCCGCCTCCCGAGACCGCTCCGGTCACGGAGCCGCCCGCCGAGGCCGACCACAAGGAGCCGCTACCGATGTGGCCCGGCTACGTCGGCATCGGCGTCGCCGCGGTCGGTCTCGTCGGCACCATCGTCTTCGCGATCTTCAAGAGCGACGCGCAGTCGAAGGCCGACTCGGTGGCCGGCGAGATCCGCAATGCCGCCATCAAGCGCGGCTACGACGGCGATCACAACGGCGTTCCCGACGCGAAGGGCGTCTGCAGCGACCCCAACCCCACCATCCACGCCGACTTCAACAGCGCGTGCACGACGCTCCAGCAGAACAACGACAAGGTCAACACGAACGCGACGATCGCGAACGTGTCGGTCGTGACGATGATCGTCGGCGGCGCGTTCGCGGCCACGTGGCTCATCGCCGTCCCGATCGTCAACAGCAAGCGGTCGCACTCCGCGGGCGGGCCGTCGACGTTGCCGATCCTCACGCCGTACGCCGGCTGGGGCAGCGGCGGCTTCACGCTGTCGGGCTCCTTCTAGTCTCGACCGCTCAGTAGCGAACGACCTTCGCCAGTCCGGGCACCATCGCGTCCATTCCGGCACGGCGCGCGAGCGCGACGGCGTAGCAGCGCGTACCATCACATGCGGCATCGACGAGCGCGTCCGCGGCTTGCTCCACGCGCAACAGCTCCGGAGCGGGTCCCGATGGCGTCACCAAGCCGTGGGCGAGGGCAGCGATGGGAGCCCTTGATTTGCCGGCGATCGGCACGCGCTCGACCCATGCCACCGACACGCTGTCGCCCTGCGCGCCGGTGAAGAACGGGCCCACCTCTCGCGCGCACATTCCCGGAGAGAGCTCGACGATCGACTCCTCGAAGGTCGTCCGGTCGACGCGGAGCGCCTTCACGCGCGTCGAGCCGACCGTGGCTGTCGTGCCGCCGTCCTTCGCGCAAGCATCGCTGACGTCCTCACTGAACACGATCACGACCACCCGCGGCGTGGCATCGACGGCGACGACGTCGTCATCGCGAGGGATGACGGTCCGCAGCTTGTGGAGCGAGCCGGGGATGCCGTCGCGGACCTCGCGCAACGCCATGGCGCCCGAGACGCCGAGCCGGATGACCCCGATGTCGTCGCCGACGGTGTACTCGGGACGCTCGCGCTGGTCGTCTTCGCCGAACTCCGACTCGGCGAGGAGCTGCATCGGTCGCGACACCCCGGCTTCGGCTTCGGCGCCGGCATCGCGGCCGCCATCGCCGCTCGCAAGCGAGGTGCCGCCGAACGTGACGAGCGAGGTCCCGTCGTCTTCGTCGAGCAGCGCGAACGCGCGATGCACGCCGCACACGAGGACCGCGTCCTTCTCCTTCGGCAGATCGAAGCGCGCGGGACGTCCCGTCCAGGGCCGCGCGTGGACGCGACGGCCGTCCGTGAACCAGATCGCATCGCGCGTCGCGCACGACGCCGCCGACACGTCGTGGACCGAGCCGATCGGCGCCAGATCCGCGCCGAGGATCAGGAGCTGGCGCACGAGCTTGCCGGCTCGAATGCCGCGCCAGGTGACCGCGACGCCTGCCGCGGCCGGCGCGACCTTGAGCTCCGACTCGCTCGACCACATGACGCCGTCGAAGATGGTTCGGTCGACGAGGACCTCGTCCTTGTCGGAGATGCGCTGGACGCGGATCGCGCGCGCTGCGACGTCGAGCCCGGCGACGACGACGTCGCCATGCTCACCGCGAGCTGCCGCGATGGGGGCCGAGAGCCCGCCGGGCTCGCCGGCAGCGGCGCTGCTCTCGTCGCTGCCATCGAATGACGAAGCCGCGCCGGCCTCGTCAGCGACCGACTCATTCGCCTTCGAGCACGTGCAGGCGCCGCCGCTTCCCACGAGGCCGACGAAGAGCGCGAGAACGAGCGTGCGCGCCAGGGCGGCCCGCGACGCGGGAGCACGACGGGACGCACGCGAGGCCATACGCTGTCTTCGCAAGGCCCGGTCCCCAGGTCAAGACGCGCGATTAGCGCGTCTTTTTCGGGCCCGGACCGTTGAAGTCAGCGAGCGCCTTGCGAAAGGTCGTGCGCGCGACGCCTGCCGCGCGCGACGCCGCGCTGATGTTTCCCCCGTGCCGTTCGAGGCACTCCTGCGCGATGTCCGCGGTCAGCTCGATGCTCGCCTTCTGGGGCTTCCGCAGCGCGCGATCCACCGATGAGGCGTCGAGCCAGCGCGCGGCGCGAGCATGGTCCGCGGCACGACAGAGCACGTTGCGCAGCTCGCGCACGTTTCCTGGCCAGTCATGAACCGCGAGCTGGGCGATCGCCGCGGGCGTGAGCTCGCGCCTCCCGATCTCGTTCTCCATCTGGGCGAGGAGCAGTCGCGCGATGGGCAAGATGTCGCCGGGACGATCACGAAGCGCCGGGACGTCGACGATGAACACCTCGAGGCGATGGAAGAGATCCCGCCGGAACGAGCCACGAACGACGTGCTCCTGGAGCGCGACGTGGGTCGCCACGACGACACGGGCGTTGGCGCGCCGTCCCGAGCCGGCGGCGCCGACGCGGCGCACCTCGTAGCCGTCGAGGGCGCGCAAGAGCTTCGGCTGGGCGTCGATGGGCAGCTCGCCGATCTCGTCGAGGAACAGCGTTCCGCCTTCCGCCTCGGTGAACGCACCGACGCGGCGCGTGACGGCACCCGTGAACGCTCCGCGCTCGTGACCGAACAGCTCGCTCTCGACCAGCTCGCGCGGCAGAGCCGCGACGTTCATCGCGACGAACGGCTCGGCAGCGCGTGGTCCTTGCGTGTGCAGCGCTCGGGCAACGAGCTCCTTCCCTACCCCGGTCTCACCCGCGACGAGCACGGGCGAGCTGAGCGCTGCGAGCCGGCGCACCTGGGCGGCGATCCGGCGCATGGCCTTGGAGCTGCCAGCGACGCCGGGCAGCGGGTCGGCGTGCTCGTCGTCATCGTCGTCGTCGAGCGCGACGCACACGAGGGTGGTCTGGCCGATCGCGATGGTGGTCCCCTCCGTACCCCAGGCCTCCTTCACACGTGCACCGCCGACGTACGTGCCGTTCTTCGAGCCGAGGTCGCGGACGGCGACGCCGGAGCCGACGGCCACGATCTCGCAGTGCTTGGCGCTCACGGTCCGATCATGCACGCGCACGTCGGCGGAGCGTCCCGAGCCGAAGACCAGCGCGCGCGCGCTCACGGGAATGCGACGGACGTCCTCTTCGTCCTGCACCTCGAGGGCCCAGGTTCGGGTCCCTCTCGCGAGGGCGATCTCGACCGTCTCGCTCTTTCGTGCGTCTCGTGATTCGTCGGCCCGCAGCAGCGGCACCGAGATGGGTGCGATCTTCATGCGGTTCCTCGTCGGCCGAATCCGCGGCCGAGTTGCGAGAGAAATAAACGCGCC